>NZ_JADBJH010000002.1:0-142485 GCF_014892335.1 Campylobacter sp. 7477a | reverse complement strand
ATATCAAGTAAGTTGCATGAAGTTCTTTAAAATTTTATTGTTAAGTCGGCAGAAGGGTATAAAATGAAAACTATATGTCATAACTATGCGCCAAGCTCTCTATCCGATTTTAGGCTTGGCAAGCGGATAGAGGCTGTGCTTGCAATCCTGCATAAAAGAGGATACTCAAAAGAATTTATCGACTTATGCGATGATAAGCTATACAAAAGACTAGAGATGCTTAGCACTCAAGACAAGCAAAGGTGCGATGAGTTTGCGAAAAAGCTCTCAGATATGCGTTGTAAAGTCTTGTGTAGTGAATTAAATCAGCATAGTCAA
Organism: Campylobacter sp. 7477a; assembly: GCF_014892335.1. Taxonomy (NCBI): domain Bacteria; kingdom Pseudomonadati; phylum Campylobacterota; class Epsilonproteobacteria; order Campylobacterales; family Campylobacteraceae; genus Campylobacter; species Campylobacter sp. 7477a. Next base: position 142,167 of record NZ_JADBJH010000002.1, on the reverse strand, counting down.
ACAGATATAGTCCAAGAAATTCATCGTCTCTTTCTTTAGACGTATCTTTGCTAGAAACCGGCAAATACGGCTCATCCGTAACCTCGCTAAATTTATACGAGAATCGGTGGCAAGTCGGTATAAGGTAGTCGTCAGGATGAGCTATGCTATCATCGTGCAAAAGCATCCTAACGGCGGTATTTTTGCACTTAAACTGATAGGCGAGTATCTCAAATCTAGGGGGTGTAAATAGCGCGTCTTTATCTTGAAAGGCTTTAAGCGCATTAGAGAAAAATATGTTAGTATCATCTACGCATTCATAGTCTCTTTCAAACTCTATTCTCGTATAAAAGTATGCATTGGCGTGTCTTTTAAAGAGTTTGCAAAGCTCCTTGCTTAGCTTATGAGCTAATCTCGGTAAGGCGTCCGCATACAGCCTTTCATGGCAGTGGCTGCACTCAAAGGTATTAAGCTTGACCGTAGAAATATATGCGGCTGTAGCTTGTTTGCATTTAGGACAAGCGAAATTTATTTTAGCTTCATGCATGATAAATCCTTATTTATTGTTTCAAAGTGAAATTATAACTAAAAATTTAAAGCCGACTTAGCAATGAAATTTCTAGTAAAGGAGCAAAAGATGGAAAAGAGAGTAACGCCTGTCGCAAAGGCGGTAAAGCAAAAGATGAAATACGATCTAAAAGACTACTGCGAGATGCGTGGGCTTAGTCTAAGCAGCTTTTATAAAGGCTATATAAGCAAAAAAGCTAAAAAAGTGCTTGAAAAAGACGGGATAAAAGTAGCGTAAGGTTTAAAAATGTGGGTAAATTCTAAAGAGGCGGCGGCGATTTTGGGCGTAAATTTAAGAAAACTACAAAGATGTGTAGTTAAAGCCCAAAATAGCTGTCAAAAAATTTTAGCTATTGATACGAAATATTTTTTGTATTCATACACCGACGGCGTAGGTCGCGGAGGCAAAATCCTGCAAATCTGGATCGACGATGAAAATAGCAATATAAAAAAGGAAAATATCAATGAAAGCGGTCTTAGCGCAATGGATAGCGTGGTTAATACTAATAGCGATAGTCGCACCGACTCTGACGGCGGCGTGGACGCTAGATATGATGAGCGCTTTTGTTTGGAAAATGTGCGAGATAGGGAGTTTGGCGGGGATAAAAATGTTTGCGTATGCGCACAAGATAGCAAAAAATTAGCGGTAAAAAACGAAACCAAAGCCCCAATAAACATAAAAATCAAGGATTTAGAAAACATGAACAAACTAAAAGCCGTAACCGAACTAAACGCCTGTCCAAAAGGTATGAGCAAGACGCTATGGGGCAAAGGCGTGAGCCAAATAAAAAAGAGCTTTGAAATTCATCGCAAAAAGGGCACGGCGTGGGCGGTGCGCGAAGCGGTCAAAGCATATGATGCGGGCGCGCTAATAATCGAGGGCAATCTCAGTCAAAAATACGCCGGTAGCTTTGCTCACGACGGTGCGCGCAGATACGGTAGTAACACGCATTGGGCTGAGTTTAGCATACTAGCTTCAAAGCCACTTAGCGTAGAAACAGCTAAGCAGTTAAAAGCAAAAGCACTAAGCGTAGCACCTGTAAGGTGTGTGCTAGCTAGCATAGACAGCACACACGGCGGAGCTACAACATTACGGAACACTAGAAAATTTCAGTGAAATTTTGGCTTTTAATAGCCATTTAAACGCTGTTTTAAAGGCTGGGGATCGTGTAAAAATGCCTGAGATAAAAGCAAAGGCGACTAAAAAGGAAAAGACACTATGGTAAGAAAACCAAATTTTAAACTCCTAGCCAAAGGTAACGACATAACCGCCAAGATAAAAGCAAATCTTATCAGTCTAAATTATGAAGATAAAGAAGGAAGCGAGAGTGACGAAATAAGCCTTGTTGTAAATGGCGTATACGCAAAGCCTATATTTGGCGATCAGCTGGAGCTTTGGCTATAGGATACGAGGGCAATCTATTTCACTGCGGCAAATTTAGCATCCAAACTGCCGCAAGAGACTACAAAGCAAACACAACAGAAGTTAGAGCAACTGCCGTAAATTTTGCAAGCCCTCAAAAGATAGCCAAACGTAGAAGCTGGGAGAATACTAGCCTATTTGCCATAGCATCAAAAATGGCCAATGAAAATAAACTAAGTATAAAAACAAGCGGAAGCGATCAGCCTATAACTTCAACATTGCAAAACAATATTAGCGATCTTGATTTTTTATACGGAATTTGCTTTGAATACGGCTATATTATGAAAGTAGCTAATAATACGATCATCATTACTTCAAAAGATGGCAAAAGTATCGAAAACAATGGGGCTGGAATAACCCCAAAGAATGAAAATTTACCAAGCTTTGAAATAGCCTTGACCGAGTGCGAGAGCCTAAATATCACGGAAGCAAACCGCAACAGCTACCAAGCTGTAATAGTACAGTGGCACGATAGCAAAGACGGCAAAGATAAACAAGCGAAGATCGGCGGCGGAGAGCAAACATATAAACTCACAATCCCTGAACCAAAATCGGACAATGAGGCGTTTAAAAAAGGCGAAGCTAAACTAAATGAACTACAAAGGGGTGGGATAAACGGAAATCTGACCTGTGCCGGACGCGAGCTAAGAGCGGGCGGAAAGCTAAAGATATTAGGCATAACGGGACTCGAAAGTATAGAGTTTAGTATTAAAAGCGTATCGCATAATCTAAGTACTACAAGCTATATGATAGATGTAGAGTTTGAGGGGTAAAAATTCTCATTTTTTACGTTTGGGTGAAAAATGAGAAAATTTTTTACGAAAAATGTGAGAAAGGATAAAACCTACCGGGAAAAATGAATTTTACTTAACCAAAGCGTTTTTCAACACATCTTCTATCGTATCAACGGCAATAATGTTGATATCTTTTGTTACTTCATCAGGGATGTCGTTAAGATCTCGTTCGTAGTTTTTACGTGGAATAAGAGCCGTTTTGATACCCGCCTTGTGAGCAGCAATAAGCTTTTCTTTTAGCCCCCCTATTGGAAGTACTTTTCCGCTTAACGTGATCTCGCCCGTCATAGCAACATCATGGCGAACTTTTATGTCAGTTAGTATAGAAGCTATGGCTGTGACCATCGTTATGCCGGCACTTGGACCATCTTTTGGCGTTGCACCTTCTGGAACATGCACATGCAAGTCATATCTACGGTAAACATCGCTAGGCTCAAGCTTGCGCTTATCATCTTCAAATTTTGGCACGATAGCCATCGGAACTTTTAGCTTTTTATTATCGATTAGTACCTTTACCACACTAAATGCTATTTGTGCAGACTCTTTCATTACATCGCCAAGCTGCCCGGTTATTTGCATCACGCCCTTGCCCTGTATACGTATGGCTTCTATACGAAGCACATCGCCACCTACGCTAGTCCAAGCTAGGCCATTTACCTGACCTATCTGGTCTTTTTTATCGGCTTGCTCTATCTCATAAACCTTTTTCTCTAAAAATTCTTTTAAATTTTTAGCCGTTATAGTAACTTTGCCCTCGCTATTTTTAGTTAGGATATTTTTAGCAACTTTCCTAAGTATATCAGCTATCCTACGGCGTAAATTACGCACTCCGCTCTCACGTGTGTAGTCTGAAATGATAAGTTCAAGAGCCTCTTTATTTATACTAATATCGCTTGGTTTTAGTCCATGTTTTTTAAGCTCTTGAGGGACTAGATATTTTTTAGCTATCTCAAATTTTTCTTGTGGAGTATATGAGCTAAGCTGTATAAATTCCATCCTATCGCGTAAAGGAGCAGGAATTTGACTTACGTCGTTTGCGGTGGCTATAAATATCACTTTGCTAAGATCAATATTGAAATTTAGATAATAATCACGAAATTTATTATTTTGCTCCGGATCTAAAATTTCAAGTAAAACAGCAGTCGGATCACCTCTATAGCTTCGCCCTACTTTGTCTATCTCGTCAAGCACCACAACAGGGTTCATTTGCTTTGCCTCTATAAGCCCTTGGACAATACGTCCAGGCATCGCGCCTATATAGGTTCTACGATGTCCTCGAAGCTCATTAACATCCTCAAGCCCACCCAGAGCTATACGCACTAGCTCGCGCTTTAAAGCTTTTGCGATAGAATTTGCTAGACTTGTTTTACCAACTCCCGGAGGTCCCGCAAAACAAAGTATGGCACCGTTGTTTACTTTCTCGCTAACACCACGAAGTTCAAGTAATTCACGTAAAGCAAAATACTCCTCAATACGCTCTTTTGGCTTTTCTAAGCTGTAATGGTCAGCATTTAAATGCTTGCTTACCTCAGCGATAGACGACTTTTTCTTTGCTAAATTTTCAAAAGGCACCTCAACAACCCAGTCAAGGTAGCTTTGTAAGGTATTTGCGTCGGCGCTGTCAGGGTGCATGCGAGATAGTTTGTCTATTTGCTTTTTTATCTCTTTGTATGCATCTTCACCCATAAATTTTTTCTTACTTTCAAGCTTTTTGCGATACTCTTCTATCTCTTCATCACGGTTTGAGTCAGCACCAAGCTCGGCTTGAATTTGCTTTAATTGCTCTTTTAGAAAATACTCTTTATTTGTCTTATCTATCTTTGAATGAACTTTATTTTTTATCTCTTTTTGTAGCTTGTTTGCTTCGATCTCTTCTATAACATAGTCGATTAGCTTAAGCAGACGCTGCTCTAAATTTTCTTCGATAAAAAAACTATAAGCGATCTGTTTTTTAAGTCTAAGTGCGCTTGAAACAAGATCACATACACGCACGGCTTCTGCACTCTCTTCTATCGTTTTAAGTAAATCAGGCGGAAAGAAATGGCTTACTTGCGCTAGTTCGCGCACCTTTTCTCTAAGAACTACGATCAAAGCATCGGTTTTAACCTGCGAAGGACGTACTACATGTAGCGCATCAACCATTGCCTCAAGAGGATTTTCATTTATAACGTGTAGTATGCGACCCTTTTCCATGCCTTGAAAAAGTATCTTTACTCTACCATCGGGTAAAGGCACACGCCTCATGATAGTGCCGATAACTCCTGCGTCATACACGCTTTCAAAATCCCTAGCTCCGTCGTTTTGAGGTTTTGCAGGAACTATTAGCACAGGCGTTTCGTCAGCTAGCGCAATATCAAGTGCACGTAAATTTTCTTCGTCACTTAAAAATAGCGGCGTTATCATAAATGGATATAAAAACAGTTCATCTTCTACAATTACAGGCAATTTTGCCGGTAATGTCTTGTTATCGTTTATTTGCAAATTTATCACTCCTAATTTTATTCAAACATTTTTCTATACCAAGGAAGCACCGGCTCAAGCAAATTTGCATCTTTTAGCGGTGAAGCCTCTATCTTTTGTCTATAAATTTCAGCCGAGGTTTCACGTCCTGTGCGCATATAGAGGTCATATATTTGGGTGTCTAGATAGTAGATAGCAAGCTTAAATTTAATAAGCATAGTCTCTATAAGCGGCTTATACTGCGTATTTGGATACATATATAAAAATTTCTCTATCTCAACCACGCTATCTTCCATTAGCTTTTGGTTGCGATTTGGCTGTGAAAATGAGTCAAAATTTGCTTTTATCTTAAGGTATTGAGCAAATTCCGTCTTTGCCGCACCATCGCCATATCTTTTTATGTATTCGTCAAGGTAGTAATTTGCCAGTATATACTCTTCTTCGTTAACATGCGCTTGTGCTAGGATCAAAAGCATTTGTTCTAAAAGTGGGCTTGCTACGTGCTCACTAGACATTGACACATAGTGCTTATCCGCGCTCTCTAAATCAGCATCCTTTATATCAGCGATAATTTGTGCATACCACTCATCAGGAGTGAGATCATAAAGTTCTGTGTATTTTTCTGCACAACCACTTAAAATCGCGCTAAAACCGACAATAATAATAAAATTTAAGATCCTACGCATAGTGTTCCTTGAAATTTGATTTTTTGCTATTTTACATTTTTTGGTATTATTTTTGCATAAATTTGTAAATTTTTGTTTTTCTTAGACTAAAACATGGTAAAATAAAAGTCAACTCAAATAAATTAAAAAACAAGGAGTAGGTATGACATTTAGCGTTAAAAGTCCGATATTAGGCTTTGAACACATTAAAACAATGGAGATAATAGAACTCGATAAATTTTTCGTAAAGCTTCAAAGTAAGGACGATAACACTTCTTTTACCATGATAAACCCTTTTGCTCTTAGGGATTATGACTTTGAAATTCCTACTTATTATGAAGAGCTTATGCAGATAAAAGACAGCAGTGAGCTTAAAATTTACAACATCATTGTTGTTTCTTTACCTCTTGAAACATCAACTGTAAATTTTATAGCTCCCATAGTTTGCAATATGGACAACATGACATTATCACAAATAGTGCTTGACGCTGCCATGTATCCGCAGTATGGACAAGCAGAAAAGATAGAAAACTTTATACAAAAGTAACCAGCTTAGACCGATCTTGGTCTAAGTCCCCCTAAAGGCTTGCAATGATAAGATTAAAATTTATCGTATGTGTTTTTGCTGTATTTTTTAGCGTAAATTTGCTCGGAGCTATTTACAAAGACACAAACGGTTTAAGCCATGATGTCATCAAAGAAAATACCGGCTTTGGCAAGAATGGATACAGAGATATAAAAACCGATAACGTCTTAACAAAAAAAGGCATCAGCAAGCCAAGTATATACGGCGACATGGAGGTAACAGGAGCTACCATATCCATACCGACCGAGAATGAATACAACTTCAATCCATTAAATTCACGAGAAGAAACCGTTGGTGTTCCTATAAAATTTGTCAAAGAAGACGGCATAAATTTTACGACTAACTCATCGAGTGCTACGCTTGATTTTAGCGACAAGAGTGAATTTGAGCAAAAAAACATAGACGGAAGCAAAGTTATATTTGCAAAGCTTTACTGGGCTGGAGCGATATCAAACAAATGGAACCTAAGTCTATTTAGCGCAGATAGATTTTTATGGGAGCGATACAACTCGGATATTAAAAATTTTAATACAATTAAATTTAAAACACCAAACGGCAGAATTCACCATCTGACAGCCAAAGAGGCTGATACAAAATGGTACGGCTCATACACTGCTGACGGTATGCAATTTATGTATCAAGCAAATGCGGACGTAACCGAGATAGTAAAACAAACTTTGAGCAAAACAAATAGAACATTTACCGCAGGAGATATATTATCTAGCACGCAAACCCCGTTTGTCTTGACCGGATACAGAGATGACTCTTGGCAACAAAATTTGATCGCTCCTTTTTATGGCGGTTGGGCTTTAGTTATCGTATACGACTTTGGCACGGACTACTACGACAGACTAGCACCAAAAAACGTAAATATATACGACGGTCTTACTATACTAGCCCCGATAAGGATTCAAGACACAGAGCTATATAGAAGCGACAGTATGAGACTTACCTTTAGTGACTTTTATACGCCAACTAGGGGCGAGATCAAATCATCTCTTTCTGTTTTAACATTTGGAGCCAAAAAAGAAGTGGCCGGAGAAAATATCACTATCAAAAAAGACAACAAATGGCTTCCCGTAACATCACAAAACAATCAACAAGGCGAACAGCTTAACAGCACTATAACCAAATACGGCAAGCATTTAAATCCAAACAAAATTTACAACAACCAAATGGATCTTGACGTTTATGGGTTATCAAATTTCATAGGCCACAGCGAAACAAGCACTACGGTAGAGCTTACCGCAAGTATCATAAGAAAAGATTATAGCACTAGACAATCAGGACGACAAACATATTATCTTGGAGGTAGAAAGCTTGGCGAGCGTGCTAATATCGGTATGGTAGGCTTTTCGACTATACTTTATGTTCCTGAAGTATGCTACATGGAAAAGATAGAGTATAAAAGGGGTGATTCTGATTTTATTGAGATAAGTACCGACGAGAAACAAAAAACACAACTAAGGATCGGTGATATCCTAAAAAATACACTCATTATAAAAAATAAAGGCAACGAAACAGCCGAAGGTGTCGTTGTAACGGCTGAATTTGACTCAGAAAATGTCATCAAAAACACCTATATCGTGCCTACTCGTATCTCAGAGTCTTTTGACATACTAGACTCAGAAGTAAACAAAGCAAATTTATACACTTTAAACGGCAAGTTAGTAGATTTTTATGTAGGAAAGGGAGCGGACAGCGGCGAAGGAGGGTCGTTTGATAATATTAATCGTGCACTTATACGATTTGAAAATGTATTAAACGGCGAATTTAAGCCAATCGACTATAGAGTGTCATTTAAAAATAAAAGCATGGACTATAAATACGAGTCCGGTTTTATAAGCAAATGCGAAAGTAAAAAATACCAAATAGAAACAATACTTCCGGAAAAAAACGAGATAGACGTTGTTAATAAAAACTATGTAAAAAACAAAAAAAGAAGCTTATTTACACAACTTTCAGGAAGAGCGTTTGATGTCAAGCTTATGTTTTTTGATGAAAATAATGCCGTAGCTACGACTCCTGCCATATTTATAAAAGACGATGTAATGACGGTTGGTGTTGTTTCCGGGGGTTGTGATGCGGATTTTATCGAAAGTACGGCGCGCGAGATAAACACAAAAGGCAAAACGGAGTTTGACATAGAAAGAGTTTTGGTAAACGGATCGTATAGTTTCTTAAAATTCAAAATGGTATATAAGAACCAATTTGACGAAACCATAGAAAAATGCTCTTCAGACTCATTTGCTGTTAGACCGGACAAATTTATACTACAAGAAGATGGTCAAAATATCAACTCTCTCATAGGCGGCAAAAACTATGACAACATCACCATCAAAGCCCTTAAATACGGTGGCACTATCGATGATAACTTTGGTGCAAGGATAGGAGATATCAAATTTACGCAAACAAATCCAGACGGTTGCGACATCGAGCTTGACGAACTTAAAGGGCTAAAATTTAACGCCGATATAAAACATGGCGAAGGAAGATTAACAAAAGAAACAGGCGGCGTAGCGGTTGCCCAAGATCAATCCACAAATTTTTACTACCCAGACATAGGCTTAGCAACGATAAAAGCGGCAGACACCAAATACACAAGCACTGATAGCATAAACAACGACTGCGTTATAAACAGTAGCGCATCAAACGAAAACATTAATGGCATGATAGGGTGTGATATCCCGCTAGATCAAAGTCTTACGTTTACACCAAAAGACATACGTGTAGATAAATTTAGCTTTCCTAACGATAAAGCAGCAGTCTATCTAAGCCAAACTATCGACAACAATAGCCCTACTCACACCTACGCAAAAGCGCAGTTTCAGATCACGGCAAGGCTTTATAACGATAAGCCCGCTCTTATGTATAGCAATGGTTGTTATGCAAAAGATGTTAAATTTAACATGTCCTTTAACCCAGGCAGTGACACTGACACAAACATAGCTAGCACGAAAGAAAAGATCCACTACTTTATGGATGACTCCAAACTAAAGCAAAATGAAGATGATAAATTTAATGCACTCGCCGAAGGTTTTGCAAGAGGTGTTTTTAACGGCGAAGTCAAAATAAATTTTGCACGAGAAAAAAACCTAGCCATAAATCCATTTCAAATCACAAACGATCAGTTTGAATTTAGCGATATAAAAGACGCTGATAATGTCAATGGCACAACATATATAAAGCCACAAGGTGATGAAATAAAGTCGGCAAATTTTTACTACGCCAGACTTTATGCACCGTATTTAGAAGGTCCAAAAAACGGATTTGACACAAATTTGTATTATGGAATTTACTGCAACAACTGGGATAGCGCTATATTTGACGCAAGCAATGCTTCTGTCTTGCCAAATACCGGCGGCTGGTATATCGACAAAAACGCCGGGCCCGATAAAGCAGTTGCAATAACCTTTGATCCAAAACCCACCTCAGCAAAGGCACGGATCAAAGAAGGCTATACTTTAAATAATGGTAAAATGCCTATAAATTTAAGTAGCACTGTGGCCGGATATGCACAAATCAACATGCAAGACCTTCCTGAATGGCTAATTTACAACCAAACAAACAAAGACGCCACCTATAATGACTTTGTCGTTAAATTTTTAGACAAGGGAGGCTGGGGCGGTAGCTCTCTTGGGCTAAAAACCAAAGATAATGACGGCAAAAACATGGGCGAAGGAAAATTTATCGGCGGTAGCGACTTTGAAGGAGTTTCGGAAAGAACAAACAGAAGGATAGAGTGGTGAAAAAGGCATTTTCGCTTATCGAAGTCGTTTTAGCGCTGATCGTGGTCGCTATCGTAAGTGTAAGCATACCTATCATCATAAAACAAACAAATGTCGCAAACACAAAAGCCTTGACACAAGAAAGTATCTTAAACGCTAAAACATACATGTCTTTGGTGCTCAAATCCGCCTTTACATGCGATTATATAAGCGAAAATGAAAACACGCTTGTGCCGATATTTAACGATACAAATTTTTATGAATCAAATTCCATCTCTGGTGACGGCAGAAGAAATTTTCAACCAAAAACCGGAGCTAACCTAGATAAAGCCTGCCCGGAGAGCATAACCAACATAAAAAGCATAGCAAATTTTACCGGCAACGTAAACATGGAAGCAACAAAAGAAAGAGACTACATACTCTCTTCAACATACAACGTCACAGTGTCTAACTTCAACTCAAACAACGATATAAAGCGCATAGATATAAAAACAAAAGCCTACGACAAACAAAGTCATGAAACCGAAGTAACCCTAAGTGGTTTTGCGGTAAATATCGGCGATAGCGGGCTTTTAAATACTAAAGAGTGGCAGTGAGAGCAACAAAAAAGGCATTTACTCTAATCGAACTAATCATCGTTATCGTTGTGCTTGGTATCGTAGGCTTGATGACACTTCAAGTAACAACAACTGTTTTTAAAAACTATGTGCAAAGTAAAGCGATGAATTCGCTGCAAACTCAAACCGAACTTGTGCTTGAACAGATCTCAAAAATGCTTAGCTATCGCATAAAAGAAAGCGTTATCGCAAGAAAAGGCACAAGTAGCAACATACTACCCTTAAATAACGATCAGGTAAATAACGAATACACAACGCTTGAGTTTATAACATACGCTCGAGAGATGTTTAACGATGGTATTTATAGCGGATTTGCCGACTTAGAGCCAAGCAGCAAAGCAAATGGTCTTATAACTCCAGGAAGCAAACTTTCTAGTCTAAATCAAGAAAATGGCATTTTGGATGACTTTGGTGTAGCGATAACCGACCTAGCCGTGATATTTAAGGGTTTAGCCCATGATGCCACAACTTCTTTTGGCTATAACAACACAAACTCTCTTGATGTCGCAAAGATAACAAGCGTTGAGGATAATAAAATACATTTAACTCACGACGGCGAAATCTCAGAACAATACCACATAGCTTACAGCGCATATGCTATCGCTGTTAGCGATGAAAGCAAGCAAAGAGGCGACTTTACGCTAAAGCTTTACTACAACTATCAACCATGGCTTGGCGAAAAATTTCAAAATGCAGATAGTGCGATATTAGCAGAGAATGTGACTAGATTTAACTTTACCGAGCAAAACGGCGTAGTAGTCATAAAACTTTGCATGCACGAAGCAGGCAAGTCAGGGCTTATGTTTGATAAGAATTTTGACTTTACCGTATGCAAATCAAAGGCGATATACTAATGAAGCGTGGTTTTAGCTTGCTGGCGGCGATATTTTTTGTGGTAGTAATATCAAGTCTTGGCATATTAGCACTCGAACTATCAATGGCTAGCATGCGACAAACAACTGAAATTTATCTAAGAGAGCAGGCTGAGCTTTTGGGGCAAGGTGCAACCGAAATGGCAATGCTTGAAATTTTTAACCATGATTTTAGCAAAGGTTGCCCTAGTAATCCAATAATATCCGATCAAAATTTCAATGATATTTTTGACTACTCGGTTTATGTGCATTTTTTTGGCCAGATTGGTAATTGCGACGATAGCGAGCTAGTAACTGACATACAAACCCCTCAAAGCATAGGAACAGTCAGGTTAGATGTCTTCGTAACAACAAAAACAAAGATAAATAGCGAAGGCGAAGAAGAAAGCATCACGCCAAATCCAATAAGCTTTCACAAACGAACACTGCAAAAACTATAGTTTTTTATTACAAAATTAATTTTCTTTATTAAATTTAAGCTAAAAATTTTAAGCTTGGTGTGCTATAATAATGTTACTTTCAAACAAAGGAGTATGCTATGAATATAAGCATTGTAGGAAGACAACTTGAGCTTACAGAGCCGATAAAAAGCTATATAGAAAACGCTTTTGAAACACTGGGAAAATACAATCTAGACATAATATCAGGCAGATGTGTTGTTTCAGCTGACGAAAAACAAGGCAAAAAAGGTTTTAATGCAGAATTTGCGTTGAATATGGCACATAAAGATACGATCGTTATCCGCCAAAAAGACAAAGACCTTTATGCGGCAGTTGATCTAGCAATAGATCGTGCATCTAAAGTTTTACGCCGTGAGCACGATAAAAAAATCACAGTTAAAGGCAAAGATGACGGCAAAGAAGTTCGCGCTCGCATAGCAGAAGAGCCTGTTGAGGGTGTAGACGAGATCATCCCTATGGAACTTGAGCTTTATAAACCGCTTGAGATCGAAGAGGCGCTTGAACACCTTAAAAATAGCGAAATGCAATTTTATGTATTTAACGATATTGACGCTAAAATGCGTGTGATATATAAAAGAGCCGACGGTAAATTCGGACTTTATTGATACTTCCTGGGGGCGGTTAAACGCCCCTTATTTACTACTTGTCAAACAATCTTTTTATAACTCTTACACTAAAACCAAACGAAACCAAAAGCAAAACATAAAAAACATAAGTCATGATAGGATTTGAAAGTTCGCTTGCATCTTTTATCTCTCGTATGGATATTATGTTTCTAAATTCATCAAGCAGAGCTATCCGCCAACCGTAAAATTTGACCTGAACTAGCTTTTGTTCACCCGCAAAACTTTGCGCTACGGCCTGCATATCGGCTGAGTTAAATTTAAAATAAAATGGAAATCCCCATCTTGTGTCTTCATTACGATAAGGCATGACCTTTGTGCTATTAGCCTCTTGTGTGTAGACAAAATACACATCTCTAGTTGGTCCGTCGGCAGGATTTGCCGTGCTTACAAGCCCATCTTTATCCATGCGTTTTACTTCTCCGCCGGTTATAAGAGCGTCATCATAGTGCGGAAATGCATAGTTTACTGCAACGGCTAACATAAAGTGAGCCAAAAGCGAAACAACTATGAAAGAAATTTTTGCCGATCTTTTTAAATTTTGCCCAAAATTCATAACAATCCTTTAAATTTTAGTGCATTTTACTATAGAATTCTTAATGCTTTTAACCTATCTTGTGCGGCTTTTGTAATATCTTCCTCATACTCGTAATACTCAAAAGTAGCACCATGCTGAACACTTCCGTCAAGAATATCGCCGCTTTGACGATTTTTAAGATCAAGCTCGGCTATTTTAAAGCCATCAAGAGTTTGAGCAAATTCTATAAGTCTTGAAGGCGTTTGCTTAAGCTTGGTAAATAAAAAACAATACCCATCACCACCATTTCTTCCTACCCTGCCACGCAACTGATGAAGAGTAGCAAGGCCTAACCTCTCGGCTCCTACAATCAAAATAGTGCTAAGACGAGGCAATGAGATGCCGACCTCAACGATGGTTGTTGCCAAAAGCAGATCACCATCTTTTTTAAATTTAAGCAAAATTTCATCTTTTTGCTTGTCTTTGCCGTGCGTTATATATACATTTTTAAAATTTTGAAGCCAAAAATCACTCGCCTCACTTAAGCTTTGATAGTTTAACACCTCAGAGCTTTCAACTAGTGGATAGACGATCACAGCTTGACGATGGTTTGAAATTTCAGAGCGAAGATGTGCCATAAACGCACCAAAATCAGCGCTTTTGATCACCTGTGTATGTATATTTTTTTTAAAAGGAATTTCTTTTAAAAAGCTATAGCTAACAAGCGAAGAGTTTATCATAGTTAAAGTGCGCGGTATCGGAGTAGCTGAAAACTGCACAAAAGTGGCACTCCTTTCACCGTCTCTAACGAGCTCCTCGACCTTGTTTCGTTGCGCAGAGCCAAAACGATGTTGCTCATCAACCATGACGAGCACAGATTTTGGCAGTTTTGTGTAGAGTAAAACATGTGTTCCGATGATTAGGTTTGCATTAGCTAGATCCGGCTCTTTTTCTCCACTTTTAACAAGCACGACATTCATAAAGTCCGGCAAAAGTCTACATGCCTCTTCATAAAGTTGATTTGCTAAGATACTAGTTGGTGCCATCAAAATACTCTTGTTTGGATATGCGCTAAGTGCAGCACCTAAGATAACCAAAGTCTTGCCGCTACCAACGTCTCCCATAATAACTCGCCGTTTTGCCTGCGTGCTACTCATATCTTGTCTGATATCATTTATGGCGTTTAACTGGTCATTTGTCGGGGTAAACGGCAAATTTTTAAGCCACTCATTAATATCAAAAGGCTCAATTTTTTGATTTTTAAAGTATAGTTTTTTAGAATTTAGCTTTTTTATATAGTTAAAAATTTCAATAAATTTTATTACACGAGTGTCAACTTCGCCATTTTTTAGCGAATTTAGCAAAGATATACTATCTTCATCGCCGTTTTGGATAGCGACTAAAAATGAAATTTCATTTTCGTTTAAACCCTCGGCCCTTAAATTTTCGTTTGTTATGTATTTTTTGATTAATTTTTTTAATCTTTCATCTTTCATATCACGTCTAAATTTCGGACTTATGACGCCTGTTTTTGTGATGATTTTTGGATTAGTTATCTGCCATGCACCGCAAGCATAAGCACACGTCCCGTTTAAGATAAGCTCTTTATGTTGTTTAAAAGCACCGTAGTGCCAAGGTTTTGCGTGAAATATAACAAGCTTTATCTCACACTCCCAAGTTTGACAAAAGGCAGTTGCAATAAGCATGCCGCCACTTGCTCGTCGCAAGGTTAAAATTTCAGCCTCTACACAAACCACGCCTTGTCTTGGCGAGCTTGTTATAAAGCTACTTTCAAAGCTTTTAGGAAGCACCAAAGCTAGATCAAGCAAGCTATAAACACCGATCTTGGCTAGCTCTTCGCGCTCGTTTGCTTCAAATTTCATTTGCCGTCATAAAGCACACAAAAGCTAAGCTTGCTTATCTCGTCATGAGTGGCGATAAAGTCGTTTAGCTCCTTAAGACTAAGCGCTTCTATCTTTTTAAGCTCATCCATAAAAGAGCCTAATTTTTTACCTTGATAAAATTCACCCTCGGCTATACCAAGCCTACGAAATAACGTCTCAAGCCTTAAAGGAAGCGAACCTAGTAAAAATTTCTTCGCCTGAGCCAACTCGTTTTTGGTAGCGCCATGCTTTATAAATTTATCAAATTCACTTAAAACAACCGCCATGGCTTCATCTTTACTCTCATTTTTAGTTTGTAAATATCCATAAACTTGGGTGCTACTAAGGTTATAGACCCCGCGCGCATAAGCCGAGTACGCAAGCCCGCGTTTAACACGAATTTCTTCCATGATACGTGAACCAAAACCACTCTCGCCAAGTATAAACATCGCCACATTTGCTTTAAATCTCTCGTCCTGAATTACGTTAAACGGAGCTCCAAAATACACATACGCTTGCTCGCTTTGCTTTGTTATAAATTTCTTTTCACATTTATCGCTTGTTGTTAAAATTTCAAGCTCGCGTTTTTTACCAACTTCTAGTAAATTTAACGCATCTTTTAAAAGCCAAAGATCATTTTCGTTTACATCTCCGCCAAAAACGATAAATAAATTTCGAAGATCCATATGAGAGGATAAAAATTCTTTTATATCATTTAAACTTATGGCCTCTATGCTCTCTTTTGTTCCGATGTTTGGCATAGCTAAATTTGTGCCTTTATAAAGCAACTCATAAAGTCCACATCTTGCCACGTAGTCGTTATCGTTTGCTAAATTTGATATCTCACCAAATGTTGTTATCTTGCACTTATCAAGGCTTTCTTTGGTTAAATTTGGCTCAGCAAGCAACTCTGCTAGTTTATCTAGCGCAAAATTAAAATACTCTTTTAAGCAATTTATATCTATCGCCAAGGTTTCATAACCTGCACTTACTTCTAGGTTTATCGCCCTTGTTTCAAGCTCGCGCGCAAATGCTATACTCCCTTTGCTTTTTGTGCCTTCATTTAGCATATTTGCCGCAAGCCTAGCAAGACCGGCAGTTTTGTTCTCGCAAGCGCCAACTACCTTAAAAATAAGCTTTAAGCTGGCTACAGCAAGGCTTTTTGAACTTTCAAAAACAACAGGGATATCTACATTTTTTACATTTAAATTTGTAACTTTCATCTAAAATCTCTCTAAGATGTCGTAATTTGTATTGCGTTTGGCAGGAATTTCACCTATATCACGGATTAGCGCGATCATCTCATCTTGACTCATCCTATAGCTAGCACCTGCTGCTTTCACAACATTTTCTTCCATCATTGTCGAGCCAAGATCATTTGCGCCAAATTTCAATGCAAGCTGTCCCACATAACTTCCTTGCGTAACCCAGCTGCTTTGTATGTTTTTAAAATTATCCAAAAACAGTCTTGAAACCGCAAGCAGTCTTAAGTAGCGATTTGAACTTTGCTTTTGAATTTGTGGATACTCTTGCATGAGTTTTGTATTAAGCCCTTGAAAACTCCACAATATAAACGCACGAAAACCGCCCGTCTCATCTTGTAAATTTCTTATGTGATCCCAGTGCTCAACTATCTCACGTGTAGTTTCTACCGTGCCAAACATCATTGTTGCGGTTGATTTTATGTCAAGTTTGTGTGCTTGTCTGTGCACATCAAGCCAAATTGCGGTGTCACACTTTCTAGGAGCGATGATATCTCGCACCCTATCGCTTAAAATTTCAGCACCCGCTCCCGGTATCGAGTAAAGACCTTTTGCTTTTAAGCGACTTAAAACTTCAGCTATCGTTATCTTTGAAATTCTAGCTATATAATCTATCTCAACTGCCGAAAATCCATGTATCGTAATGCTTGGATATTTTTTACTTATATACTCGACTAAATCCTCATACCACTCGATCTTAAGCTTTGGATGAACTCCGCCTTGAAATAAAATTTGAGTTCCGCCTATCTCTAATAGCTCCTCGATCTTTTTGCCGATCTCTTCAAAACTTAAAACATAAGCGTCTTCTTCTTTTGCATGGCGATAAAATGCACAAAATTTACAATCTACCCAGCATACATTTGTGTAGTTTATATTTCTATCGACGATAAATGTTGTAATCGCGTCTGGATGTAGCTCTTTTTTTCTAGCGTATGCCATACGTCCAAGCTCATGAAGCGGTGCGTTTTCGATAAGCCAAACCGCCTCGTCTATACTAAGTCTTTTCAATTTTACATAACCTCTTTAAAATTTTATGGTAGTTTATCAAAATTTTGCTGTTAAAACTCAAAAAACAACAAATTTTAAAGGGTGTTAATAAAATTTTTAAAAACAAACTATAGTATTCAAAAATTATTTTTACCAAATTTCAAAAAGGAAATATAATGAAAAATTTTGCCCTTATCGTAGTTGTAGCTACATTTTTAGTGGGTTGTGCTAACCAACCTAAAACCAACAATGCTAACGACCAAGTAAGCTACGGTACTTGTAAAGCCGGACAAAACTGCACACCTGTGATACAAAGTTGTGGCTGTCAAAGAGGCATGATGCAAAATCCCGCAATGCAAAAATAAATTTAAACCCTAAGCCCAAATTTCTTGGGCTATCCTTATTTCAACAACAAATTTCTTCTTAAATTTTTTATCGCTTAAATTGTAAATTAACATTAGCTCTACTATAATACATCTTAATTTTTAAAATCAAAAGGAAAAATAATGAAAAAATTTAAGTTTATCACTCTTTTAGCAAGTGCTATTTTTATGGCTGGTTGTTCTAGTTTTAACCAACACATAGATGTTCCAAAGGTCGAGACTTGCACTATTGATGACGATAAAAACAAAGCACCAAAATGCGAGATCAAAAGCATTCCTGTAGCAGGAATTTATAAAGCAACTCTTCCTTGTGCTAGCTGCGAAGCGATAGAAACTACTTTAAATTTAAATGCCGACGGCTCTTTTACTTGCAAAATGACATATAAGGGCAACCAAGACTACACCGACTTGCAATACGGCAAGTATGAAATCGCCGGAGATATCGTAACAACAACTGACGAGTATAAAGAAAAAATGAGTTATAAATTTGACGGAACAAATTTGCACCTTTTAGACTTTGACGGCAATGTTGCAAAGGGCGAATTTAAGGACTTATATACATTTAAAAAGAGCAATTAAGCATAAAAATTTGGCTTGATTTTCGTTATGTTTAAGGAGCTGTTATGAGAAATTTTATAGTATTTTTAACGGTCATGCTCTTTTTGGGCTGCGCCGACAATCCACCTCAAAAACCAACCCAACAAGAGCTACAAACCAAAGAGACAAAAACACAAGAAACAAATAAAAATCAAAAAAAAGAAATAAAGTCAAATCTCATTCTTTCAAAAGCGATATTTTCGACATATCACACCATACTTCCCTGCTCTAACTGCGAAGGGATAAAAACGATACTAACGCTAAACAAAGACAAAACTTACACAAAATCCATGCTAGAAATTTCAAAATCAGCCAATACTTACGAAGAAAAGGGGACATTTGACACCGAGGGCAAATTCTTGGTGTTAAAAAGCGAAAACGGCAAAACTTGCTACTTTGAGCCAAACAAAGAATCCCTCTTGCAATTAAACGATAACAAGCAAAAATTTGCTGGCGTCTTATCGCGAATTTACAGCTTTGAGCCTATAGATAAAGAGTATAAAAACGGCTTTTACGGTGAATTTTTTAAATTTAAGAACGAAAAAAGCTTTCAAAGCATAGTTATTAGCACCTATAAAAATGAAGCCAAGATTAACGTTTACTCATCTTTAAAGGCAAACGAACACACATGTTCGCTTAGCGGTGAACTAAACTACAACAAAGGTGTGTTTTACTTTAAAAATAACGATGTTAGACTTAGCTTGCATAGGATCAATGATGATATATTTATCCTAAACCATACTCCAAATGCCAAAATTTGCAAAAGCGGCTATATAGCAGGTAAATACAAAAACAAACAAGATACCAAACAAAAATTCGGTAAATTTTTTATCAGTGAGCTTACCGAAGATATGAACCATGCCGATATAGTTAGAATTTTTGGCACAAAAAATATCCACAAAGATACAAATACAAAAAATAACTCACACATAATTTATAACGAGAAAAAAGAGCCGCTGTTTAAATACACTCTCTTAAACGGTATCATAACTCAGATAGACGTGTTGTCTTCGCAGTTTAAAACACCTGAAGGGATAAATTTAAACTCAAATTTCGAGCAGATCAAAAGTAGTCTTAAAATAGAAAAATTTGCCGTAAGTAAAAACCAAATTTCGCTTAAAATACCATCTCGCGACATGGTTATAAAGCTAAAAAAACCACAAAATTTAAAGAAATTTATAAAACTTGAAGAGATACCAAACGATACTAAAATAGATCAAATTCTACTCATTTGGAACCAATAAATGAGGTATCTCACGCTTTTAAAGCAAGAAAGAAATTTCAGGCTTTTAAGCTTGGTGCAGCTTATATGTTATTTTGGAGTTTGGTTTTCGCATACGGGAATTTTTACTCTTCTTATCAGCCTTGACGCACCGATCTGGGCGATCACGCTAAGTGCCGCGATGGCTTATATCCCTGGAGTTGTTTTAGCGCCTTTTAGCGGTGTTTGGGTGGATAAATTTAGCGCAAAACCGATGCTTATCATCATCGCACTTATAGAAACCGTTACCGTTTTTATGCTGGTTTTTATAAATTCGCTTGATCTACTTTGGCTACTTTTGGTTTTGATTTTTATTAGAAACGGCACGGGCGGGATTTATTTTCAAGTAGAGATGAGCCTGTTTCCTAAAATTTTAAGCAAAGAAAACTTAAAGCTCGCAAACGAAATTCACTCCATAATCTGGGCAGTCGCCTATACTGCTGGCATGGGTATGGCTGGAGTTTATATACACTTTTTTGGCATCAAGAGCGCTTTTATACTTGATGGGGTTATTTATATTATTAGTTTTTACTTTCTTTTTGCACTCAAAATTCCAAATTTCAAACCAAAATTTGTAGAGCCGACATTTAAAATGCTACAAAGCGGGCTAATATACTTAAAACAAAATAAGCTCGTCATACACCTTATACTACTTCATAGCATAGTCGGAGTTACTGCCTACGACGCACTTGTAGCGCTTTTGGCGGACTATACATATGCAAACATCCTCTCTATCTCACTAGTCATCGGACTTATAAATGCATGTAGAGCAGTATCGCTTATGATTTCTCCGATAATACTTGGCAAATTTGCTAATAAAAAAACTCTACTGTATTTTTATATAGGACATGGGGTCGGGATAATCATCTGGGCGATCTTGCAAAGTAATTTTTATCTTGGGTTTCTAGGACTTTTGGCTGCCGGATTTTTCACGTCTACACTTTGGAGCTATACATATACTCTTTTACAACAAAACTGCGACGCTAAATTTTACGGAAGAGTGATAGCATATAACGACATGGTATATCTTGGCATAAGCGCGCTTGTCTCGGTTGCTATCGGGCTTTTATTTAGACTTGGAGTTGGCCTTGAGATCATAACGGCGCTTATGGGCATGGTGTTTTTTGCGGGGGCTTTTTACTATTACAAAATTTCAAAATTTTATGATATAAAATAACTCATATCATCTGATAATAAGGTGATCCGTGCACAAATTTCTTCTCATAAAGCGGTGTAAACGGCACAAGATCGGCATGTCCGGTATAAAGTCTACCGCCATCTTTTAAAAGTCTATGAAGTCTCTCAACACATTTTAATCTAAAATTATCATCGAAATATATCATCATGTTTCTTGAAAGTATCACATCAAATTTACCAAGTGAAAATATCGCATCGTCAAAGACATTCATGATCTTAAACTCACATTTAAAAGCAGGATCTTTTTTAAAGACAAATTTATCTCCGTCTTTTTTAAAAAATCTCTCTTTTTGATAATTATCAAGCCTGTGCAAGCTTCTGCTGCTATATGTTGCACTTATGCAGTCAGATATAGCCTGTGAGTTTATGTCGATACCAACCACACTTAATGCGCCTGCTCCAAGAGCGTATTCGTGTGCTAGCATAGCAAGAGAATAAACTTCATCTCCGCTTGAACAAGGAGCACATAGTATCCTAGCACTACCAAGCTCTTTGACGTAAGATATCACTTCTTTTAGTTGAGGAAGTTCACGGTAAAAATAAGTCTCATTTACAGTGATTAAATTTAAAATATCCTGCCTTAGCTCTTTGTTATATTTTATAGAATTTACTATCTCTTTAAATGTAGGGATTTGTCTATTTTTAGCAAAAGTCTTTAGCCTTTGAAGGACTATCTCGCGTTTTGACTCAAGATCGACCCCGCAAAGAGTTTTTAAGGTATTTAAAAATTCATTAAACCCATCCATGTCGCTTGGCGCCACAAAAGAGGTATCGTAGTTTGTATTTATTAAATTTTGCTCGCTATTTCTCTTAAAAAACATTTAAAAATTCCTCAAGCTCTTTTTTTATCATACTTAAATTTAAAGATTTTGTATTTGGATTTAGCTCTTTAGCACGTTTTGGCATACCGTAAACTATTGCACTATCTTCACTTTCGGCGATACACTTGGCTCCTGCCTTATAAAGGTTGTTAAGCCCTATAGCCCCATCATCACCGATACCCGTTAAGAGTATAGCCATGACATTTAAATTTTTACAAATCCCAACCGCCGAGTTAAAAAGTACATCAACATTTGGCGTGTATATCGTTTTTGCATCGGGGTTTGGCTTTGCGTTTAGCGGGATGTTTTCTCCGATCATGAAATTTTGATCGCAGACATAAACTTTGTTTTTAAGTATGGTTTTTTCATTCAAAAGCTCCACATCCAGCCCACACTCTCTGCCTACTTGCGTTACGAACGACTGGATAAACATCTTATTCATATGTTGTGCGATAACTATACTAGTATCTGTTATTTTAATGTCTTTTAAAAGCTTTTTGATATGACCGGGACCTCCTGTAGAGGCTCCGATCAAAACTAATTTTTGAGCCATAATTAGCCTTTTAGTTAAATTTAAAATGCCCGCCTATCAAGTTCTAAATTCAGATAGTTTCGCATTTAGCGTATCTGTCATTTTATTTAGGTGTTCTGCGGCACTTGCGATCTCTTCGACGCTTCTCGCATTTTCGGTTGATATGGCTGTTATACCATCGATATTTTTAACTATATCATCGATATTTTTACCGGTATTTATATAATCTTGTATCGTCTTATCAGACATTCCGATAGCACTACTCATAACATCACTCATAACATTGATAGTCTGCTCAACATTGCTAGCAACATTTGTAAGCTCTTGAATTTGATGTGAGTTTTTACTCATTTGCTCGCTAGAGTCCGAGATCGCTTGAACGATAACATTAATAGTAGCATTGATCTCTGTTAAGCTCTTTTGTGTGCGCTCTGCTAGTTGGCGAACCTCATCGGCAACGACAGCAAAACCGCGTCCGTGCTCACCTGCACGTGCAGCCTCGATGGCAGCGTTAAGGGCAAGTAGGTTTGTTTGATCGGCGATATCGTTGATCACCACCAGAACTGATTTTACCTGCTCGGCATCTTTGCTTAATTGGTTTATCTTAACAGCCATTTCGTTTTCTACATGCGCGGTATTTACGATATCAGATGATAAAGTAGCGATCGCTTTGTTTGCCTCGTCAACATACTTAAGAGCTTTTTGTAAGTCGTCTTTACCGTCTTGAGCTAGCTGTATAGAGCCTCTCATGTTAGTTTGTATAGAGTTACAGTCTTGACTTGTTCGTGTAACACAAAGACTTTTAGACCGGCGATCATCTCATCTTTTAAGACTTTAACTTGCTCGCCGCCTATACGATATGCGTTTTCTAGGTCAGCTATAGCCATAAACACCATATCTTCGCCCGCTACATTTAGTTTTTGACTCTTACCAAGACGTCTGATATTTCCATTCTCGCCTGCAAAAGTAAATTGCACAAACTCATCAGTATTAACAAGTTTTTCTATATATCTTAGTCCATTAACATCTGCAGCATGTATACGGCTTGTTCCGTTAAATTTCGGATTTCCCGGGTTTATGATAGCAATACCTTTTGTGTCATAGATAGAGATATAGTTTCTACCGCCCGCACCAAATCTAACTGCCCCTACATAGTCAAGTAGATCTTTTCTAAGAGTTTCCGTATCTAGCCCGTGTTCTTTATAGTTTTTTTCTATTTGTTTAACCATCGTAGCAGCGATAGCAAGTTCGCCCGCTAACTCAACTTGTTTACCACCGATGATAGAATTTATCAGGTCTTTTTCAACATGCTTAGCATTCATTTGATGTTCATAATAGCTTATGCTTACTAATGCAGCAAAAAGCAACAGTAGTGAAGATACGACCATAGCCGTGACTTTGGTTGAAATATTCATTTAACCTTCTCTTGTTATTTTTAAATTTGCAATTAATTTACAATTAAAAACGCGTGATTATATCAGAAAAAACAATTAATATCATTAAAAAAAATTTATAATTTAAATTATAAATAAAATTTTATTTTCTTAAAATAAATTCACTTATTATTTGTAACTTTATAAAGAAATCCAAAGATCTCAGCAACCGCTTTATATAGTTTTGGTGGGATTTCTTGATTAACTTCGACTTTGCTTAAAATTTCTATAAGATCTGGGTCTTCTTTTATGGGTATCTCATGCTTTTTTGCGACAGATATTATCTTATCCGCCATATAGTCACTTCCTGAAGCCAAAACCTTAGGCGCATTATCTTTTTTTCTGTTATATCCTAGAGCAACTGCTCTTTTTTTAGTAATTTTCATCATGCCTTCTTGTCATACCCAACCTCAAGCCCGCCAAAATCCTTAAATTTCTGCTTGATTTGTTTTTTATCTAGCACTCGTAAATTAAAATTTGAAATTATGAGCCCTACTTCAGATATGGCTTGTTTTAGTTCCACTGAATTCTCAAGTATGACACTTTTAAATTCGGCACTTTGAGTGGCGATAGAGATATCTATATAGCGCTTATCGATAAGTCCCACCATGATATTTATCTGTCCAAATTTTTTAAAATTTAGGTCGATTTGCGCGTAATACTTATCCTTTTTACCACGCTTAAACGCAACATTTGCGCCATCCACGCCGTCCCAAACATATGGCATATATGTTTGTATACCGCCTCCTATACTAGAAACCATTTGATGCATTTCGATTTGAGAGAGCATTTTGTTTACGGCTTGGTTGATTTGTTGATTTTGAGTTTTATCTTGTATGGACAAAAGCGTGCTTTTTACATCACTGCTTAGCGTTTTGGCTATCTCTTGTGCATTTTTTGGCTCAATTTTAGATATATCGTTTGAGGCTAAATTTAGTTGTTTTATGAGGGATTTTACCTCGTTTAAATTTGCTTTTGCGCTACTTGCCTCACGGTCTGCTATATTTATGGTTTGAGCAAGTCGCCTAGCCGCACTAGTTAGTTTATCTTGTAGTGTTGCTTCTTCAAGAGATGATGTTATGTTGTTAAAAAACTTGATCACTCCCGCCTCATCGCCTATGCTATTTAACGCCTTTAAAGTATTTTTTATATCTTCAAGGGCACTCTTAAGTGACTTAAAATTTGAATCAAAGGCTGAGTTTTGGCTAAGTTTTTCATTAGCAAGAGTTAAACCTTTAGACGTTAAAACATCGACAAATTCATTTATCTTAGCAGCTTGCGACCTTATCTTATCGCCGCTTAAGTCCTCTTTACTCTCTTTGTTTAAAAATTTGGCAATATTATCAAGCTTGCTAACGTCGCTTAATAAATTTTTAAATAAAGAGTTGTTTAAAACCGCAGCGGCATCATTTTTAGATGCTTGAAGCATTTGGTTTAGTTTGATAAAAGAGCCGTGGTTGTCTAAATTTTCATCCGCAGCAAGACTTAATATATTAGCAAGTAGCTCTTTGTTTGAGAGGTTTTTAATGTCATTAAGCAAATTTAGCATAGAGCTTGGCAGTTTTTGACCATTTAATGCCTCTTTTAAATTTGCTTCAAGCATTATGCCTGAATTTTTTATCTGCTCGTTAAAACTACCTGTCTTTATGTCGGCGATCGGCTTTAGAAATTCTTTTAGTTTTAAGGCAAATCCTTTTAGCGCCCTATCGTTTTCATCCTGCGTCTCAAGCATTTTCACCAACGACTGCAGATCTTTTGATAAATTTGGAGAAATTTGAGTATCTTTTGCCTGCTGTAAAATTTGCTCCGCCTTTGTTGTGCTTCCGGTTGATTTTAACTCCTCAAGGACGCGCCCTACAAGCTTATCTAGGTTATCAAGTGCTTCTTGTGATCTTTGATTAGTTACATTTTGCTGGGTTGGCTGGTTTTTAAACAAGCCCTCTTGTTGTGCCAACCTTCCTGGTTGATTTGAGGCGATATTACCTGCATTTTGGGTATTTACTTGAGTGCTTAAAGAATTTAAAATTTCCATTATCAGCTTTTACTTGAATTTAGTGCCGACATCTCACCCATGTTATGCATAGGATGCTCTTCATATGGCTTTCTAAGATGCATGGGAACGGTTTTTTGTGTCATAGCAAATGCGATTAGTACTGTAAGCAGTAAGATATAAACATATATAAAGCCCATCGCCCCAAAAAATTTCATACTAGCGCCCATCAAAAGCGGCGAGATAAGAGAGCCCGTGCAATAACTAAAAAGCAATGCCCGACCAACTTCTATGCTATGAGTTCTATCAACTAGCATATCGTTTGCTCTAGCCAAAGATAAGCCGTAAAGACAGAAAAATCCGCTCCCTAAAAAAAACGATAAGATGTATTGAGTTAGACTACTTCCTGTGGTAACCAAAAACAAAACAGCAGATATCAAAGAAATGATAGCACACCCCATTATCGCGGGTCGTCTGCCAAATTTATCACTCAATGAGCCTATGCTAATTTGCGCGAAAAACCCGCCAACCATCGCCGTAGTCATAAAAATAGATACCTCTTTTGCGCCCTGCCCTTGTAGCATAACAAATAAGCTAGCCATCGAGAAAAAGCCGTTTATCAAAACACCTGCTATTACACTACCGACAAGGGCAAGTGGAACTATGCTAAAAATTTTGGGTATGCTTACGCTCTCTTTTTTGGGAATTGTTGGCTCTTTTATGCGTATTAAATTTAAAGGTATGCTTGAAAGCATGATAAACGCGGCGCTGATGATAAAAATTTCAAATGTATCCAACTTAAAAAGAAGTATCAAAATTCCCGCACTAAAGCTAAAATAAAATACGCCCTCGTAAAACGCTATAACGCGCGATCTTATGAAAGTTGCGGTTTTTGCATTAAGCCAGCTTTCTATCACCATCAAAAGTCCGTAGTAGCAAAATCCCAAAAGTGCGCGCAATAACGCCCAAAAATATAAATTTTGACTAAATCCATGAAACATCGCAGCCACGCCAAAAACCGCCGAAAATATCGCAAATGACCTGATGTGTCCGACCTTTGAAACGATACGATGAGCTCCTATCGTGCTAATTAGAGCGCCGATAAAAAAGCAGGTATTTATAGCGCCGATCTCAAGCTCACCAACACCCATCTCCTTAAGCTTCACACCGCATGAACTAATAACAAGACCATTACCAACAAAGAGTAAGCTCATACCAAAAAAAAGCGGCAACATCGAACGGATCATGCGGATACTACTTGACATTTTTACTAACTACTCCAAATAAAAACGCCCCGATAGGCATAGGCGCAAGACCGATTAAAATACCTGCGATGTCAAGCATCTCTTTTCTTTTAAGCACTAAAAATCCCAAAATCAAAACCGCATAAGCAAGTAAACGATAAGGCACAAATGCGGCTGTTAAATTTAGATCTTTTAGTTTGATCTTTTGCTTTTTAAGCCTTTCTTTTTCATTTTTTAGACTAAATTCTTTAACATCTTCGCCCTGCTTATATTGGCTATCTTGCTCGCCCCACTCCTCTTCCTCTTCATCATCAAGCTCTTTTTGCATGGCTAAAATTTCATCTTTATCGTCTCTCATGCGAGCGTTTACTCGTCTTTGATAGCTTTTAAACGTGGCAAAAAGTATAAGTAGCGACGAAAAAAATGCAACCTGAGAGCTAAGTATGAAATTTAGCGATACAAACGAGCCTAAAACAAGCAAAATAAGCCAAAAAACAAGATAAAGCAAGGCAAGAGTTTTAATCACTCATCATCCTCTTTTGCGTCTTTGTATCCTTTGTATCTGTTTTCGTCCTTTAGTTCGTCAAGACTTTTTATCTGAGCCTTGTAAGCTTTATGGACGTTTAGTGCAGCAGCAGCGACACCAAAAGCAAGACCAACAAATATCATGGCGTTCCAGCCAGTTAAGCTTTTTAGCCAAAAGCCAAGCCCTACGCCGATAGCTACGGCTACGACCATGGATATACCAAGACTTAACTTCTCGGCTCCGTTTACAACTTCGTTTATTTTGATTTTAGCCATTTTTTATCTCGTTAAATGCCTCTTTTGCAGCGTTTACCGCAAATTCTATATCGCTTTCATTCATAGGCTCGCATATAAATCCCGTCTCAAACTGACTAGGAGCTAGATAAACTCCGCGCTTTAGCATAGCTGCATGAAATTTAGCAAACATTTTTGTATCGCTTTTTAATGCATCTTCGTAATTTCTAACAGGTTTGCTAGTAAAAAAGTATCCAAACATAGAGCCCCTAACATCGGTTTGGATGTCTATACCGACACTTTTTGCTGCGTCTTTAAAACCGTCCGTTAATTTTCTTGCTAAATTTTCAAGCTTAGCGTATAAATTTTTATTTGAGTTTATCTTGCTAAGAGCTGCTATACCCGCGCTCATAGCGACAGGATTACCGCTTAATGTCCCTGCCTGATAAACCGCACCATCAGGACTTAAGCAGTTCATTATCTGCGCTTTTCCGCCAAACGCCGCAACATTAAGCCCTCCTCCTATAACCTTGCCAAATGTCACAAGATCAGCCTTTACTCCATGAAAAGGCAAAGAGCCAAATTCCGAAGCCCTAAAACCGCTCATAACCTCATCAAGTATCAACACTGCGCCAAATTTATCGCACAACTCCCTAAGAGCTGCTAAAAACTCCTTTTGCGCAGGGACAAGTCCCATATTTCCCGCGATAGGCTCGATTATCACGGCTCCGATTTGCGCATCTGAATTAAAAATTTTCTCAACGCTTGATATGTCGTTGTATATTGCTAAATGCGTATTTTTTACCGTATCTTGCGGAACTCCGCCGCTTGAAGCATTACCGTAAGTAGTAGCGCCGCTTCCTGCTTTAATAAGCAAAGCATCAGAATGTCCGTGGTAACAACCTTCAAATTTGATAAGTCCATCTTTATTTGTATATCCTCTAGCAACTCTTATGGCACTCATTGTAGCTTCCGTGCCCGAAGATACGAAGCGAATTTTTTCTATATTTTCAAATTTATCGCAAACCATTTTTGCCAAAACTGTTTCATTTAATGTCGGCGCACCAAAGCTTAAGCCCTTTTTGGCTGAATTTATAACGGCATCTTCTATATCTTTATCGCAATGTCCAAATATTAGCGGTCCCCAGCTTTGAATAAAGTCAAGATATTTTCTGCCCTCGATATCATAAATATACGCACCTTCGCCATGGTCTATTATCAGCGGTTCACCGCCAACACTACCAAATGCACGAACAGGCGAATTTACGCCTCCCGGGATAAATTCTTTAGCTTGTTTAAAGGCCTCTTTATTTGTCATTTTTTCTTTCCTTTTGATTTAGTTTTTTTACTTTCTTCTTTTAAATTTGTGATGTATTCATATAGTATCAAACTCTCTTCTTCGGTCAAAAAGTAGCTTGGCATCATGCCTTTTGGCTCTTCTAAAGCCCGCTCAAATACCTCATAGCTTACATTATTTATCGCAGGAGCTCTTAGCTCTGCATCAACAAACTTTTCGCTATCTTTACTCTTTTGTTTAAATTTTGATATCACGCTACCTTGGGCGTTAGCTCCGTGACACTTATCGCAACCTATGCCGCGAGGGTTTGAGTATAGCATTTTTGCGTATTCTTTTTTAGTTATAAAGTCGGCTCCATATACCGAAAATAAAATCAAAAAAAATAAAAAAAATGCTCTCATCTACCTTCCGTTTTTTAAATTTTAATAAATTTTTGGATATGATACAATCTTTGTGATTAAAATAGCATTTAAGCGAGGTAAAAATGACCATTTTAGACGGAAAAGCCGTTAGTGCAAAAGTAAAACAGGAAGTTGCCATAGAAGCTAGCAAACTAAAAGCAGCAGGCGTTGAGCCGGCTCTTGCAGTGATATTAGTCGGAGAAGATAAGGCTAGTCAAACTTACGTAGCGTCAAAAGAAAAGGCTTGTATAGCTGCAGGTATCGGCTCTATAATGCACAGACTTCTGCAAAGCACAAGTCAAAGTGAGCTTTTAGCACTTATAAATGTTTTAAATTTAGACGATAGCGTTGATGGGATTTTAGTCCAACTTCCCCTTCCAAAACACATAGATACAAATAGCGTCCTTGAAGCGATCCGCCCTGAAAAAGATGTAGACGGTTTTCATGCCATAAATGTCGGAAAACTCGTTAGCGGACTTGATGGTTTTGCGCCGTGCACTCCATTTGGTATCATGAGAATATTAAAAGAGTACAACATAGATGTAGCTG
The DNA here is from genome assembly GCF_014892335.1 of Campylobacter sp. 7477a. Classification (NCBI taxonomy): domain Bacteria; kingdom Pseudomonadati; phylum Campylobacterota; class Epsilonproteobacteria; order Campylobacterales; family Campylobacteraceae; genus Campylobacter; species Campylobacter sp. 7477a. The sequence goes on along the minus strand of NZ_JADBJH010000002.1, from coordinate 112,279 downwards.
GACTAAACGCCGTTGTTATCGGACGAAGCAATATAGTCGGCAAACCTATGGCAAATTTACTTTTAAACGCGTCTGCTACAGTTACAGTAACTCACAGCAAGACTAAAAATTTAAAAGAAATTTGTGCTGGTGCAGACCTTATCGTGGCGGCCATCGGAAAGCCTTATTTTGTAACCGCGGACATGGTTAAAGAGGGGGCGATAGTCGTTGATGTGGGTATAAACCGCCTTGATGACGGAAGACTTGTTGGGGATGTGGACTTTGACGGGGTTGCTTCAAAATGTAGTTTTATCACGCCGGTTCCTGGAGGCGTTGGACCAATGACAATAGCTATGCTTTTAAACAACACTATAATCTCAGCTAAAAATCGCGCAAAAAAATTAGGATTAAATTTTTAAAGAAAGAAGATAATGAAGAAATTTTTAGGTAAATTATACGATTTTTCAAGTAGCTGGACAGGTACTGTTATAATCGTATTATTAGTTATATTTTTTGTAGCACAGGCGTTTGTTATACCGTCTGGATCTATGAAAAATACACTTTTAATAGGCGATCATTTATTTGTTAAAAAATTTAGCTACGGGATTCCTACGCCTAGAATTCCTTGGCTTGAAGTAAAAGTCATGCCTGAGCTAAACAGCAACGGACATCTAATCACAGCCGATGGCCCAAAACGTGGTGATATCGTTGTTTTCCGCTATCCTTACGATGATAAAATTCACTATGTTAAAAGAAATTTTGCGATCGGCGAAGACGAAGTCGTCTTTAGTGAAAAACAAACTTTTTTGCGACCGCATGAAGGCGATGAGTATATAAGAGCAAATTACGATCAAAACGACATAGTAGAGCTTGATGGCAAACTCTTTGTTAAAGAACCTTATAAATTTAGCGGTGTTCACTATGATGAAAACGTAAATATGTTTGAGCAAATGATTTATTACCTAAATGCAGGCAAACTAGCCATGAAACCGCTAAGAGTAAGCTCTCTAGCACCAAATGACAAATACGGCTTTAACGCATTTTACTTTAAAGTGCCAAAAGATGAGTATTTTATGATGGGAGATAACCGCGATCACTCAAATGATAGTAGATTTTGGGGAAGCGTAAGATATGAGCATATAGTTGGTAAGCCTTGGTTTATTTACTTTAGCTGGGATAGCGACTATCGCATAAGATGGGAGCGCATAGGAAGATTTGTCGATACGGTACAAAACGACGATAAATTTATAAATTTTGCACTAAAAGAGAATGAAGTAGATGGACTTCACTAATATAAACATAGTTGAAATTTTAACCATAGTAATCTGCCTAGTCATAGCCATTGTAGGTCATGAGATAGCCCATGGCCTAGCGGCTTATAAATTTGGCGATATGGCCGCTAAAAATCAAAATCGCCTAAGTATAAACCCTATCCGTCACATTGATATGTTTGGCACGATAATCATCCCTGCGGCACTTTATCTAACAAGCGGTTTTGTACTAGGATGGGCTAAACCAGTCCCCGTTAATCTTACCACCGTTATGAGAAACGGTGGCCATAAAGGCGCTATCATAGTTGCTCTTGCTGGCATAGCATACAACTTTATCCTAGCGGCATTTGCATTTTTTGTGCTAAAATTTTTAAATTTTGGATTTGCGGAAGCTAAATTTATCTACACTTTTCTTGTTATAAATTTATTCTTAGGGCTTTTTAATCTCTATCCGATCCCGCCACTTGACGGATCAAAGGCATTAGAATACGCTTTAAGATCTTTTAGACTTAGCAGCATGGCAAATTTGATAACAAGCCTTGAAAAATACGGCTTTATTATACTTGTTGTGATATTAATATCACCGTTTAAAGAGCAGTTTTTTGCACCTATAACTTATATTTTTAAGCTACTTCATTCCATGCTTTGAGATTGAATTTTAGTTTAATGCTATTTGCGATATAATCTTGAAATTTTAAATCAAACGGAATACTCATGCAAATAGACAAAATTTTTATCGCTAGTGATCATGCAGGTTTTGGACTAAAAAAAGAGCTTAAAAACTCACTTTCAAACATCGGTTACGAGATCATCGACCTTGGTGCAGACGACGCTACTACAAGTGTTGATTATCCTGACTTTTCTCACAAAATGGCAAAAAATTTAGATGATAACTGCTATGGAATTTTAATATGCGGAACAGGTATCGGCATATCAATCGCAGCAAATCGCCACGCAAACATACGTTGCGCACTTTGCCATGATGAATTTACTGCTCGCCTAGCAAGACAGCATAACGACGCAAACGTCATCGCAATGGGAGCTAGAACTATAGGCACAGGAGTTGCACTAGATATGATAAAAGTCTTTCTAAACACCGAATTTGAAGGCGGAAGACACGAAAGAAGAGTTAAAAAGATAGAACCGCAAAAGGAAAATTCATGATAACCGAGTGGATATTTCTTACCTGCTTGATATGTGCGTGTATATATTTAGCAGTTATGGTTTTTTACTTTAAAACCTTGCTAAAAAAAGAGCGCGTCACAAAAGATTTTATGAAAAACAACCTCCAGGACACAGAGATCGTTATACGAAAACTACAAATCCAACTTCAACGAAGCCTTGGAAATATCGACATACTAACAGACGAACTAAACAAAAGCAAAAACGATGTAACTTCACTTAGAACGAGAAATTCGCAATACCGCTTAGAAAACGACAAACTTCGCGGCAGAATTCGTGAGCTTGAAGGCAAGATCGAAGCATTGCTATAAATATCATAAATTTTTAAGGATCAAGATGAAAGAACTAAATTTAGAACAAAAAGAGTATTTACTAAACTCCATCCGCCAAGTGCATGACTTTCCAAAGCCCGGTATCGTGTTTCGCGATATAACCACGCTTTTAAACGACAAAGAAGCATTTAACTTTTTAATAGACCACCTGGTTGCAAGATACGGCGAGATGGAGATTGATTTTATCGCAGGGATAGAGTCGAGAGGGTTTATATTTGGCGCGGCGCTTGCAGCAAGACTAAGGCTGCCTTTTGTTCCGATACGAAAACCTAAAAAACTGCCCTATATCACGATCTCTCAAAAATACTCACTTGAATACGGCGTTGATGAAGTGCAAATTCACATCGATGCCTTTAGAGAAAAACAAAATGCAAAAGTTCTTTTAATAGACGATCTAATAGCCACCGGAGGCACTGCAAAAGCCTCTGTAGAGCTTATAAATCAAACAAATGCAACCTGCATTGAAGCCTGTTTTTTAATAGATCTAAAAGAGCTTGGCGGGAGTAACAATCTAAAAAATTTAACCAAAATTTACAGCGTATTGGAGTTGTGAGATGGAAGAGACATTAAAAAATTTAATGTTAAACTACCATCAATACGCTTATGTTATATTGTTTTTTTGGTGCATTATGGAAGGGGAACTAGCTCTTATTTTAGGTGGTATACTAGCACACGAAGGTCATGTGGATGTGGCTTTGGCTATATTTGTAGCAGGTATAGGAGCTTTTGTCGGGGATCAAATTTACTTTTATCTAGGCAGGTACAATAAAAAATACATAGCTAAAAAATTAGTCGCTCAGCGGAGGAAATTTGCCATAGCGCATATCATGCTTAAAAAATACGGCTGGCCTATTATCTTTATCCAACGCTACATGTATGGATTTCGTGTAATAATCCCGATGAGTATCGGACTAACTAGATATAGCGCTAAAAAATACGCATTTATAAATTTAATAAGTGGCTGGTGCTGGGCTGCGATCACGATACTTTTAGCTTGGGTGTTTGGACAAGCCATTTGGGATACGATAAACATCATCGAAGCGCACTGGTATGTTGCCATACCGCTTATAGGTGCATTTTTGGCTGCTTTGTTTTTTGGTTTTAGAAGCATAGAAAATAAAATTTTAAAAGAAAGGAAAAACAGAAGAGATGAAATTTCAAATAACCGATAAAAACATCGGTAGCGTAAAAGCTGACTGTGAGTTGGTTTTTATAATAGATAAAAATTTTGAAAATAAATTTATAAAAGATAAAGAAGCTTTTGAATTTTTTGGATTTGACGGAGAGGGAGCGCAACTTGTTCAATCTTCAAATACAATTTACGTAGGCATACCAAAACTCGAAGCAGACGAACTAAGACTTGGTGCGTCAAAAGCTTATGGCGCGATTAAAAATTTAAAGATAAAAAGTCTAAAAGTAGCAAGCTATCACGTAGGTTGCGATAGATTAAGTATACAAAGTATAGTAGAAGGTTTTTTGCTTGGAAGTTATGAGTTTAATAAATACAAAAGTAAAAATCAACCGGTTTCATTAGAAGAAGTGATAATCTCAACCCAAGAGCTAAATGACGTAAAAATCGACCTTGACAAAGCCAAAAAAGGGGTAAAACAAGGTGAAATAATAGCAAGTGCAACAAATTTCAGCAAAGATATCGTAAACGAAATTCCTGAAATTTACACTCCTTTAAAAATGGCAAAAGATGCCAAGGATCTTGCAAAAGAGCTAAAAAACGTAACTTGCGAAGTATACGATGAGAAATTTTTAGAAAAAGAGAAGATGAATGCCTTTTTAGCGGTAAATCGCGCCTCGGCAAATCCTCCTCGCCTAATACATCTTACTTACAAACCAAAAGACGCTAAAAAACGCATAGTATTTGTAGGCAAAGGGCTTACTTACGATAGTGGCGGACTTAGCTTAAAACCGGCTGACTATATGCTAACAATGAAGTCGGATAAGAGCGGAGCTGCTGCTGCTATGGGTATCATAAAAGGAGCGAGCGAGCTAAATTTGCCTTTTGAAATTCATGCGATACTTGGTGCTACGGAAAATATGATAGGCGGTAACGCTTACAAGCCGGACGACGTGCTTATCTCACGCTCTGGCGTGACTATCGAAGTGCGCAACACCGATGCCGAGGGTCGTTTGGTTTTAGCCGACTGTCTAAGTTTTGCACAAGACTTAAAGCCTGATTTGCTTATAGATATGGCTACTTTAACAGGTGCTTGCGTAGTAGGACTTGGCGAATACACTAGTGCAATAATGGGCAACAACGAGGAGCTAAAGCACGAATTTAAGACAAAAAGTAAAGCAAGCGGTGAGTTAACCACGGTGCTAGAATTTAACCCACATCTAAGAGAACTTGTAAAAAGCCAGATAGCAGATATAAGCAACACGGCTTCAAGTAGATACGGCGGAGCTATAACGGCAGGCATTTTCTTAGATAAATTTATCAAAGATGAGTATAAAGATATCTGGATGCACCAAGATATCGCAGGTCCCGCATATACCGAAAAAGCCTGGGGCTATAACCAATCAGGCGCTACTGGTGCCGGAGTAAGAATGAATTTATACTATCTAAACGCCATGGCAAAGGAGCTGTAATGGGATTAAGCGTAGGTATTGTAGGACTTCCAAATGTTGGTAAATCAACCACTTTTAATGCACTAACAAAAGCACAAAATGCCCAAAGCGCCAACTATCCGTTTTGCACTATAGAGCCAAACAAAGCCGTAGTGGCTGTGCCTGATAAAAGGCTAAACGAGCTTGCAAAGATAGTAAATCCAAATCGCATACAATACTCAACTATCGAATTTGTTGATATCGCGGGTCTTGTTAAAGGTGCAAGCACCGGCGAAGGGCTAGGAAACAAATTTCTATCAAACATCAGAGAGACCGAGGTTATACTGCATATTGTGCGTTGCTTTGATGATGAAAATATCACGCACGTTGAAGGCGGAGTTGATCCTATAAGAGATATAGAGATCATTCAAACCGAGCTGATACTAGCCGACATAGAACAACTAAATAAAAAATGCGAACGCCTAACTCGTGAAGCCAAAGCAAATGCAAAAGGTGCTAAAGAAACTCTTGCTCTAGCAAATGAACTTCTAAACCATCTAAACGAAGGCAAAAGTGCTAGTAGCTTTGAAAAACGAGAAGATGAGGCTTTTATAAATTTAAATAAAGAACTAAGACTACTTAGTGCCAAAGAGGTGATTTATGGCGCAAATGTCAATGAAGACGGTATCGCAGAAGATAACCAATACGTAAAAGAACTAAAAGATTTTGCCAAGAGCTCTGATCACGAGGTTATCAAACTATGCGCAAAGATAGAAGAAGAGCTTGTGGGTATGGATGATGATGAGGCGCATGAGTTTTTGGCTTCGCTTGGAGCACAAGAAAGCGGTCTTGAAAAGATAATCCGCACAAGCTTTGCCAAGCTAAATTTGATCAGCTACTTTACTGCCGGAGTGGTTGAAGTTCGAGCCTGGACGATCACAAACGGCTGGAAAGCCCCAAAAGCCGCAAGCGTCATACATAACGACTTTGAAAGAGGGTTCATTAGAGCCGAGGTTATAAGCTATGACGACTTCATATCGTGTGGCGGTGAAAACGGAGCCAAAGAAGCCGGTAAAATGCGCCTTGAAGGTAAGGACTATGTCGTTACTGACGGAGATGTTATGCATTTTAGATTTAACGTATAAGCTTGTTAAATCCCGATCACAAATTCTCAAATTTAAAACACGGCACAAAAACGGCGAGAAATTCCTCGCCGATAATTGTTTTTTACTCTTAAATTTAACGACTCATGGTTGTTTTAATACCCTTTTAAAAAGAGATAATTGCTAACAAGTTGCCTAAAATAGGCTAAAAACACGCAAGCGTCGGTATTCCAATGATTATTTTATTCGATAAATTTTTACCTATTTTTACCACAATTTACCGCATAAAGTAAATCGCTTTGGCACAAATTTGGCACAAATTCTACGCCCAACCAATATCTCCACCATAGTTTCCAAAGTCCCCATTCACACCATTTGTTCCACCGTTAGTAGGATCTTGTCATTACACACTCTCCGCTCTATTCCTCCAACCATTAGCGTATATTTTTAACTTTGGATTTTTGGTTATTAACCTGTTATAATGTGTTAGCTCTAGAGTATCATACTTTTTATCAAACTCTTTTACATCACAGCTATTTATGTCCATTAGTGTCTGCTCGCCAAATTTTCCATCAGCGGTTACCCCTAAAACCATTTGAGCTGCTGCAATGGCTAATTTCATTCCGGCATTTACACCAAAAATAAATATCTCATTTGCTATAAGTTGTGAGTTTATCTCATCGCCTCTCATTTTATTCCAGTAATTATCTTTATAAAATTTAGCTGTCATAGATTGAAGCACTGGGTCTTTGTATAAAATCTTTGAAACTGCTTTTATGTCATACCCTGTTACTTTTAGAGTGTCTTTTATGGTGTAAGCTGTGTAGCCTTGTAAGTCATTACCTTCAAGCAGTTTGCGCTCAGTGCCAGTCTCACGTGAAGTAGCGCGTAGCTTGTTAAGGCTCGCACCATTTGCGAAAAATACCGCTTTGTTTGTGTCGATTTTCTCTCTATCAAGCAACGTGCTAAACTCAAGCGTTTTTGCTAGATCTGGTGTTTGGATGTAGCCATCAAGTGTCTGAACACCAGAGGTATTGAATAAGCCGTTTATCAAACGATATCCTATTATAATAGAATTAAAGAAAAACAATCCAAAAGATCATGCAAGAGTTACTTACATAAGCCTATATGAACAAGTCAAAAAATACAAAGAAGGGTTAAAACAAATTTTAACCGAACCAAATAAAAATGACATCAGACATGAGGACATCAAAGCAATATGTATCGTATCTGAATTTACTAGTACTGATGGATCACTTAAGATTAGTATAGATAATAATGAATTTAAAAAATTAAGAGATGATAATACCTATGTCTATACATATGCTCAATTGTTAGAAAATGCAAAAAATATGTATAAAGAATTTATAGATATTGTCAAAAGAAGAAAAATAATTCCTAGTTTATCTTAAGTTGAATACTATGTAAAATATAACACTAATTGGTATTTAAAATGAGAGTAAAAAGATTGGATATTTTAACCACTATCATTCTAAACGCAAGATTCTCTCGTTCTTAATGCACGGATACAGATAGCGTAACTTTGATCAAAGATCTTAAGGTAAAAGGTGCCGGTGCAACACTTAAAAGAGGTACTCTTGTAAAAAATATCAAACCTACAAACAAAGACACAGAGATCGAGGGCAAGATCGATAAAATGGGCGTTATAGTGCTTAAAACAGAATTTCTAAAGAAAGCATAACAACAAATGCCTACTTAAATTTGTAGTAGGCGCCCTACTTTATCTTTATAAAATTCCTCGTAAAGTCAAACCTAAAAGTCAGTAAATTTTGAAGTATACCAAATAGCACCATAAATGTTATAAAACTACTGCCGCCGTAACTAAAAAATGGCAATGGAACGCCGACTACAGGGGCGTAGCCGATAGTCATCGAGATATTAACCCCTACATATATAAATATCAAAACCGCGATCCCCGTCGTCACCACTTGTGTAAAATAATCTTTTTTAAGCATGTAGTTTAAGCTCAAAAGATGAAAGATCAAAAGTCCATAAGCCCCAAGAAGTCCGAGTGCACCGTAAAACCCAAAACGCTCGATATTATAAGCAAATATAAAATCACTAGTCGCAATGGGTAAAAATTTAAAATGCGTCTGAGTGGCTTCATCTTTTGGTTTGCCTTTTAAGCCACCGCTTCCGATCGCGATTATACTTTGTTGAACGTGATAGCTGGGCTTTTCCGATAAAAAGTCGGTTATGCGCTTTTTTTGATAATCATGTAAATTTTCATAAAGTATCGGAGCGCTAACACCTATTATCACGGCTATGCTTATCCAAATTTTCTTATCCACACCGATAACAAAAAGCACTGCGTAACCAACTAGTAAAAGCACAAGAGCCGTGCCAAGATCGGGCTCTTTCATTATCAAAACAAAGGGCAAAATTATATAAAAACTAAGTCTAAAAAACTCTTTTAAATTATAGCCGTTTTCACCCGGCGGTCGTTTTTTTATAAGATATGCAAGCATTAATAAAAATGCCGGTTTCATTATTTCCGAAGGTTGTATAGTAAAGTGCACGAAAGGGATTTCAAGCCATCTTCTTGCACCAAGCTTACTTACGCCAAATATATCAACCGAAAGCAAAAGCAAGATATTTACCCAGTAAAGTGCCGGTATAAGCCACTCAAGCCTTCTAATTGGTAGTAAGAAAAAAAACATAAAAGCCAAGCCGCCGACGCCAAAATAAACAAGCTGTTTATTTGCTAAAACGGCATTTGCCTCAGATACTAAAACATATGAAAGCACGATAATCGGAAGTATAAACAAAGGCTGCAAAAAGTCAAAATGTGTTAAAATACGCCTATCAAAAACTATCAATTACGCTAACCTTGTTTTTGGTTTAATCATAACACGAAAAGGTAAAATTTTGGTTGAAGTCATAATAACTTGTGCCGACAGACTTGACGTAAGCGTTGCAAATGAGCTTAAAATTTCACGCAACCAAGCTTCAAAACTTATTAAAGACGCCCTTGTAAAGGTAAATTCTAAAACTATATTAAAACCATCTTTTTTGACATCTTTACAAGATAAAATTTCTATAAATTTCGGCGAAGCAAAAGAGATTAAAAACGAATTTGAGGTAAATTTTGACATACCTATCATTTACGAAGACGAGGATTTATTGGTCTTAAACAAACCCCCACACATAGTGGTTCACGGTGCGCCAAGTGTTAAAGAAGCCACTCTTGTTGAGTGGTTAAACGACAAAGGATATATGCTTTCAAATTTAAACGGCGATGTTAGAGCAGGCATAGTTCACAGACTAGACAAAGGCACTAGCGGGGCTATCGTCGTAGCTAAAAATAACACCGCACACGCCGCATTAAGCGAGCAGTTAAATGACAAAAGCATGGGAAGAATTTACTTGGCGCTTACAGACTTGCCGCTTAAACAAAACTGCATCATCGATAGAGCTATTGGGCGCAATAGCTCCAACCGCCTAAAAAAAGCTGTCGTTAGCGACGGCAAAAGCGCAAAAAGCGCATTTTTAAATTTAGTCTCAAATGACGGCTTAAATTTGATCGCCGCAAAGCTTTTTACGGGCAGAACTCACCAAATTCGTGTTCATTTAGCAAGTATTAATCGCCATATTTTAGGAGATGATTTATACGGTTTTAAGAGCGAAAAGAGTAAAATAAATAGAGTTATGCTTCACGCGTATATGCTTTACTTCATCCACCCGCGAACCGGCGAGATGGTCGAATTTATCGCGCCGTTGTATGATGATTTTAAAAATTTACTAGATAAAAAAATATCCAAGGAGTTACTTGATGAAAAAATTTGTCCTAAGTTTATTAATGCCTCTTTTGGCGATACTTCTAGCTGGTTGTGCATCTAAAATTCCGACACAACAAAGCGCCTCTTTGCCGACCATTACAAATTTAAAAACGATCTCGGATATGACCGAAATCGGTTTTGAGTGGACGCCAACAAACGACGAAAATGTCGCCGGCTACTACTTATATCGCTCAAATCCAAACACACCTAATGCAAGTATGCAAATCGTAGCCGACATAAAAGATCGCTTTGCAACTCACTACGTAGATACAGACTTAGCACCTGAAACCACATACTCATATCAAATGAGAAGCTACTCGCAAAATGCGATTTCACCGGCTGGTGCTACAGTAAATGCAACGACTAAAGCCCTGCTTGAGTCAGTTCCGTTTCTACAAGCAATAGCAGGACTACCAAATCGCGTAAAAATCATCTGGAGACCACATCCTGATCTTCGCGTAGTAAGCTATGTCGTAGAAAGGAGCAATGCTTCAGAAAACAAATGGAGAAGCGTTGCAACCGTTAAAGGTCGCCTAAATGCCGAGTATATCGACACTGATGTTAAAAGTGGAAGATCTTATGAGTATAGAATTCTAGTAAAAACAAGCTCCGGGGTAACATCAAAACCAAGCGCGGTCGTAAAAGCAACTACAAAGGAGTTGCCCTAGCCCAGTTATAAATTTACAAGCAACGACCAATGTGCCTAAAAAGATCATTCTAAGCTGGGACAGCAACGTTGGAGAGGATTTTGCTCATTATAGAATTTATAGAACCTCAAGCAAAATTTTACCTTATACGCTAGTTGATAAAACCACGTCAAATTCATACGAGGATCTTATAAATTCCAACGGCGTTCAAAGATATTATAAAGTAACGGTTATGGACAAGGATCAGCTTGAAAGCCTAAAGCAAAAAGAGCCTACAGCCGGTCAAACGCTTAGTTCGCCAAGCACTCCTGCCTTTACTTCGATAAGTTTTGACGGCACAGCTATAAATTTAAGCTGGAATGTGGTTGATAGAGCTGTGTCATACACTCTTTATAGAGAGGGTGGCGGAGTTGAAAAAATCATAAGCGATATAGCTCAAACAAACTATAGCGACGCAGCGATACAAGTCGGCGTTACTTATAATTACAGGGTCATTAGCGTCGATGAATTCGGTCTTGGCTCGGACAAATCAGACAAAGTAGAGATAAACACAAAATAATGCCAAATTTCATAGCTAAAAATTTAGAAAATAAACCTTATCCATTCGGTAAAGACGATGTGGAATTTTTATGGGAAGCCTGCGGTAGAACAGAAAAGCTCATCTACACCAAAAGTGGCGATGAAGACTTTTTTATCATTACAAAAAAACAAGGTAGTGGCGAGAATTTCGTTATTAAAGGCGAAAAGCTTACCAAACCTTCACGTGTAGGACTTTTACAAAAAGCACTTTGTATTTATCGCGACGAAAACACGAGCGAAGTTTTAAGTGAAGCCTTTGCGGTAAAAAACAACCGTTTAACTCAAAAAACAAGCTTTATCGCAGATATTAAAGAATTTTTAGAAGAGTTTAACGAACTAAAAGAAAAATTTCCTAAAATTTTTATAGAGATAGGATTTGGCTCTGGAAGGCATCTTCTTTTTCAAGCGCAAAATAACCAAAACGCACTAGTTGTCGGCATAGAGGTTTATAAGCCGAGTATCGAACAAGTAGCAAAACTTGCAAAAGTTAAAAATTTAGACAACATACGACTTATAAACACTGACGCAAGGCTACTTTTATCACTTGTGGGCTCAAATTTGGTAGATAAAATTTTCCTTCATTTTCCTGTGCCTTGGGATAAGGCAGAGCATAGACGCGTGGTGTCAAAAAGCTTTGCCATAGAGTGCGAACGAGTGCTTAAAAGCGGCGGAAATTTCGAGCTCAGGACTGACTCTAGGGAGTATTGCGACTTTAGTATTATGCATTTTTTAAATTTTAAAGACTCAGAGCTAAGCATATATAAAAATAGAAATTTACAGATAAGTAGCAAATACGAAGATCGATGGAAGATGCAACAAAAAGACATCTATGATGTTATATATACCTGCAAGAATGATTCCGAACAAGAAAAATTAGATGATAGAATGGACTTTACAGGTGGCTATGACGTTAAAAATTTAACTAAAAATTTCAAGAATGAAACATTTAAATTTGATGACTTCTTCATACATTTTGAAGAAATTTATACTATAGACGACAATGAAATTTTACTCAAAGTAGCTTTTGGCGCATTTAATAAACCGGAACAATGCTTTGTTAAAGTAAATGAAAACGAGTGTGAGTATTTCATCAAAAAACCACTTTTAACAAGAGAGAATTTAAAAGCTCATAATGTCTTAAAGGAGTATTTGGCAAATGCAGCAAATTATCAGCGCTCGTAACCTAACCCTTGCTTACGAACGTAATGAAGTTGTTATAAATAGCGCAAATTTGGATATTTTTGCAAATGACTTTGTCTTTATAACAGGCAAAAGTGGAAGTGGTAAATCAACCCTACTAAAGTCATTTTATGGGGAGATAACGCCGAGTGCGGGTGACTTAAATATCTGCATGACCTCACTTGTGGATATCGATACTAAAAAATTAAGCGAACTTAGACAACGCATAGGTATTATCTTCCAAAACTATCGGTTAATAAACGAGTGGAGCGTGGAGCGCAATGTCATGCTTCCGCTTATCATAAAAGGCATAGCCCAAAGTGTATGCAAAAAGCAAGTCGCAAAGCTTTTAAAACATGTTAATATGCTACATAAAGCCGATAAATACCCAATGGAGCTAAGTGGTGGAGAGCAGCAAAGGGTTGCCATGGCAAGGGCGTTAGCGCACAATCCAAATTTGCTTCTTTGCGATGAGCCAACAGGAAATTTAGACGAATACTCAAGCGATGTTATATGGTCGCTACTTAAGTCTGCAAGGGAATTTTTAGGCACAACTATAGTTGTTGTAACTCACCACATACCGCCTACTTTTCGCATACCGTATAGGCATTTTTCTATAGAAAACGGGGGCGTTCATGAGATCGCTTAAAAACCACCTAGGCTTTCTTTTACCTCTTATCTCCCTGCTTTTTGCGGTAGAATTTAGCATAACTTCAGACAAGATCGTAAAAAACTATGAAGCTTTAATGGGCAGAGACTACAACATTGTAATAGTCTCTCTTAAAGAGCTAACCGATACCGACATAAAACCGGTCATAAAGAGCTTTTTATCGCTTGAGCCGCTAAGCGCACAAAAGATAATAGACAGGCTATCAGATGATATTTCAGCTAAAAATTTATCTATCCTACAAAATGCTTTACCGAAATTTTACTCGTTAAAACTTAGCGAATTTCCAACTCCAAAAACCATGAACGAGATAAAAGATAAAATTCAAAAAATGGAAAGCATAAGCAAAGTAGAAACTTTTTCAAGTACACACGACAAAGTCTATAAAATTTTAAATTTAACAAAAATGCTATCAAATATGTTCATGTGGATACTTGCCTTTGTAGGCTCTATGCTTATGTTTAAACAAGCTAGAATTTGGCTTTACGAACACAAAGAACGCATAGAGATCATGACGCTTTTTGGTGCACCGTTTTGGCTTAAAAGTGCTATGCTTTACAGGATCGCCGTAATAGACAGTATACTTTCTTCGATTTTAGTTAGTGTATTTTTTTACTTTTTGCCAGACATTGAGTTTTTTAACTCAATCGCAAAAGAGATAGATGTGGCATTGCCAAGACTAAATTTCGAGCAAGAACCAGCCATGCTTTTTGGCGTGGCAATAGCGCTTAGTATATTTACCGTAAGCCTTGTTATGAGAAGAGTTAAAAAAGATAATATATGAGAAAATTTCTTTCTTTGCTACTTATTTGTGCACTTTTTAGCTTAAATTTAGAGGCTTCACAAACAAAAGAAAAGATAAAAAGCTCAAAAACATCTCTAAGATCGAGCGAAGAAATGTCAAAGCAGCTTAACAAAAAACTAGAAGACCTTGCAAGCGATATCGTAAGCGGCAACAAAAAACTTAGACAAATCACAAACGATATAGCAAATTTAAAAGAGCAAATTTCAGCCCTTGAAGCAAACGCCACAAGTGCAAATAGCGAACTTGAAAAGCTAACCAAGCAAAACAAAGAGCTGATACAAACACAAAAAGAGCTTGAGCAAAATATCATTAGAATTATCGCCGAAGATCTTTCTTTTGAATTATTTTTATCACAAGATGAAAAGAGCCAAAGCACAGACTCCATAATGGTTTCTCAAATTTTAACAAAGCTAAATAGTATAGTTAAAGAGGATTATAAAAAATTAACAAAAACATACGAAGAGACCGTTAATCACATCAAAAACCAATCAAACAAAATAGAAAAAATTCAAACAAGTATAAAAAACTATAAGCAAAAACAAAATGAACTTCTAGCACTTGAAGAAAACCAAAAAAGCACGATCAGTAGCCTAAAACGCGATAAAGAAATTTATACAAAAAAGCTTGCCAAACTACAAATTCAACAAGACGAACTTAGAAAAACACTAGAACAACTATCCATCATGCAAAAAAGAGAGGACGCAAAAGCAGCCGAACTTGAACGCCAAAGACAAGCCCAAACCTCTAAAAGACAAGGCGGCACAAAGGATAGCAACCTAGATGTTAAACAAATGGGCTCAAGCTACCAAACAAGCGCGGTTAAAAAATACACCGGTACCAAAACTATAGCTCCGCTTGACGGATTTAGCGTAAAGCAAAAATTTGGCAACTACGTGGATCCGATCTACAATATTAAAATTTTCAACGAGTCCGTAGTCCTTCGCTCAAATACGCCAAACGCAAAGGTTAAAAGCGTGTTAAACGGCAAAGTGGTATTTGCCAAAGAAACACAACTGCTTGACCGAGTAGTTATTATCGAAAACGAAAATGGTATACACACGATATATGCGCACCTTAGCCAAATAGCACCTACTATAAAAGTCGGCACAAGGGTTCAAAAAGGCTATGTTATCGGACGCGTTATAGACGACTTAACATTTGAAGTAACGCAGAAAAACTACCACATCGATCCGCTTGAATTAATCAGCTTAAAATAAATTTACTCGGATATTAGCTAAATTTAAACCCTTTTTAGTTAAAATTCGTGAATTTTAAGGAGCATAATAATGAGTAAAAAGAAGCGTGTATTGGTAAAATTTTCAGGCGAGGCATTAGCCGGAGAAAACGGCTTTGGCATTGATAGCAGTATACTAAAATTTATTGCAGGCGAGATAAAAGAGCTCGTAGAAAACAACATTGAAGTCGGCATAGTGATCGGCGGAGGAAATATCATACGCGGAGTAAGCGCAGCAAAAGACGGTATTATCAGACGAACAAGCGGTGATCATATGGGTATGCTTGCAACCGTCATAAACTCTATCGCTATGCGTGAAGCACTTGAAAGAGGCGGGCTTGACGTTCGCGTTCAAAGCGCCATCAAAATGGAAGCGATCTGCGAAACATTTATCGTAGGAAGAGCCCAACGCCATCTTGAAAAAGGCAGAGTTGTTATCTTTGCCGCAGGAACAGGAAATCCTTTCTTTACAACCGATACTGCAGCTACGCTTCGTGCTATCGAGATAGGATCTGATGTTATCATAAAAGCAACAAAGGTAGATGGAGTTTATGACAAAGATCCTAATAAATTTAGCGATGCAAGACTACTTAAAGCCCTAACTTATGAGCAAGCTATGAGCGATGATATAAAAGTTATGGATGATACGGCAATAGCCTTGGCAAAAGATAATTCACTGCCGATTTTAGTATGCAATATGTTTAAAGAAGGCAATCTTTTAAAGATCATAAACGAAGACGAAAACGCACTATATTCGATTGTCAAATAAATAAATTCAAAGGATAAAAATGAGAACAGAACAAGTAACCGCAAGAGCGCTAAAGCAAACCGGAGATGACCGCTATAAACTATCACTTATCGTAGCTAAACGCGCCGAAGCACTGGCAAACGGTGCACCTGCGCTTGTTGATACGGATGTGAGCAAGATGAAATTTGCCGACATAGCACTGCTTGAAGTTGCAGAAGGAAAAATCGGTTTAGAGGCTATTGTTGAAGAATAGTATATTCATAGAAGAGCTCATAGACGAGATAGTAGCGTGCAAAAACGTCTCTGACGCTACGGCTTTGTTGTTTTCGCTATACGAACGAAGTGAACTGATAGAAAAAGGCGTAGAGCGTTGCATTATCTCACATGTTGGACAATACAGAAAAAGTGGTGAGCCTTACGCCATCCACCCAATACTTGTTGCTTGCATAGTAGCATATATGGGCGGAGATGAAAGCATGATAGCAGCCGCTCTTTTGCATGATGTAGTAGAAGACACAAGTGCTACGCTTGAGGATGTAAGAAGTGAATTTAGCGATGAAGTAGCAAAGCTAGTAGAGGGGCTTACAAAAATAGTTGCGATCAGAGAGGACAAGCTTGTAAGCTCGGACAGCAACGAAAAACTTGCAAATTCAGCTCTTACTTTTAGAAGAATGCTTCTTATATCGATAGAGGATGTTCGCGTTTTAGTCGTTAAACTTTGCGATAGAACGCACAACATGCTAACCCTTGAGGCACTTGCCCCTGAAAAGCAAAGAAGGATAGCCGAAGAGACGCTAATGGTTTATGCGCCTATCGCTCACAGACTTGGAATTTCTTCTATCAAAAATATACTTGAGGATCTTAGCTTTAAATACATACTTCCTCAAGAATTTCAAAAAATTCATGACTATCTTGACGAACACAAGCAACAACTTGCGCTTAAACTAAATTCTTTTCATGAAAAAGTAAGTCAATTTCTACTTCAAAACGGTTTTAGCGAAGGTTCGTTTGAGATACAAAAACGTATCAAACATTACTACTCGATATATCTAAAAATGCAAAGAAAAGGCATTTCGATAGAAGAGGTTCTTGACCTACTTGCCATTCGTATCATAGTCAAGGAGCCACTTGATTGCTATCTTGCACTTGGAAATTTACATATAAATTTCAATCCGCTCATCTCGCGTTTTAAAGACTATATAGCACTTCCAAAGCAAAACGGCTACCAAACTATACACACAACGATATTTGACGCAAAAAGTATTTTTGAAGTTCAAATAAGAACTTACGACATGCATAATACCGCCGAATACGGTGTAGCAGCCCACTGGAAATACAAAAACGGTGGCACTATGCTAAATCCAAAGCTTGACTGGCTAAATGATATAGGCATGCAAAATGAAGCCGAAAACAACCCCGAAGAGCTTTACGAATACGCAAAAGACAGCCTTTATATCGAAGATATCGCGGTATATTCGCCAAAAGGGACGGTATTTACGCTTCCTAGAGGCGCTACGGCTCTTGACTATGCTTATGAAGTGCACACAGAGGTTGGACTTTACGCAAAAGAGGCCTTTATAAACCGCATAAAAGTTCCGCTTCTAACCGAACTTAAAAACGGAGATATCGTTCGTATTGTAACAGGAGACGAAGCCAAATACCGCTGCTCATGGATAAGTAGCGTAAAAACAGGCAAAGCAAGAGCAACGATACGTTCGTTTTGTAAACAAAAGATAAAAGATATAAATAACAAAATAGCGATCGATATACTAAAATCAGCCTTTGACGTGCCAAAAGAAAAAATTTTAGATTGGCTAGAGCAAGAAAAATCAACCAAAAAGATATTTAAAGCCGCAACCGACTCGATCTATCTACAAGAAGTAGCAAATGCACTTAAAAAATATGTCAAAAAAGAAAAACCGTTTTTATTAAGTCTTGGCGACAAATACCAAATCAAAAAGCAAAAATTTGAAAATATCGTGATATATTCAAACCACAAAATTTCAAATGTAGAATTTGACTACTGCTGTAATCCAAAACGCGGCGATAATATCATCGGCTTTAAATCCGGTCACAATGTCATCGTTCATCACAAGCTTTGCGAACGAGCCGCTAAGATGCTAGAAAAAGATGAAGAAGTTATCTTTGTAAAGTGGACCAGAAATGCTCCACATAGGTATAAAATTTTGCTTAATCTTGAAAACCGCAAAGGAGCTTTGGCTGAATTTTTAACATATCTTGCACGACTTGACGTAAATTTGGCTACAATCACATTAAACGAATCAAAAGACGTGACAGGCGAAGTGTTTGTTCTAAGCATAGAAATAGCAGAAAACATAGATGCCAATATGATAAGAGATAAGCTTAAAGAGCGTTTTAAGATCATTGATTTTATCTCGACAAACGACCCGTATCATAATTAAATTTAAGTAAGGAGAACGAGTGATTGATTTAAATAAAATAATGCAAGAGATCAAAAAAGGCGTTGCCGAAATGATCGATGAAGAAAGAGTGCTTAATCTTATAAAAAATTTCTACGAAAATGGCGAGAATTTCTACGTAAAAGCAGGATTTGACCCAACAGCACCCGACTTGCACTTAGGGCACTCGGTTGTTTTAAACAAAATGGCACTACTTCAACAACACGGAGCCATTATACAATTTCTAATAGGTGATTTTACTGGACAGATTGGTGATCCTACCGGCAAATCTGCAACTCGCAAGAAGCTTGACCGAGAAACGGTTTTAAAAAATGCCAAAACATACGAAGAGCAAGTTTTTAAAATTTTAGACCCAAGCAAAACCAAGATAATGTTTAACTCTACTTGGTGTAACGAACTTGGAGCGGCAGGTGTTATCGAACTAACTAGCACATTTCCTGTAGCTCGTATGATAGAGCGCGATGACTTTGAAAAAAGACTAAAAGCAGGAACCCCGATAAGCATTAGCGAATTTATGTATCCGCTACTTCAAGGATACGACAGTGTTGCTATGAAATGCGACATCGAAATGGGAGGAACGGATCAGAAATTTAACCTTTTAATGGGACGAACTTTGCAACGTGTTTATAATATCGGTAAAGAGCAAGCAGTTATCATGATGCCTCTTCTTGAAGGTCTTGACGGTGTTAATAAAATGAGTAAAAGCTTAGGCAACTACATCGGTGTAACCGATAATGCAAATGATATGTTCGCTAAGACGCTAAGCATATCAGACGAGCTTATGTGGCGCTGGTATGAGCTTTTAAGTCAAAAAAGCGTTGATGAGATCGCAGCTCTTAAAGAGGCTGTCAAAAACGGCTCTTACCATCCTAAAAAAGCAAAAGAGGACTTGGCTTTTGAGATAACAGCTCGCTATCATGATGAAGAAGCAGCCCAAAAAGCACGTGATGAGTTTAATAACGTTCATGCCTCAGGCGAACTTCCAAGCGATATAAAAGAATTTAGTATGAATGAACCGGTTTGGATAGTAGAGGCATTAACACACTGTGGACTTACTCCTACAAATTCTCAAGCAAGGCGCGATATAGCGGTAAATGCTGTAAGTATCGATCAAAATAAAATAAAAGACGAACAGCTTAAACTAAACAAAGGCGAATACGTCTTACAAGTTGGCAAGAAAAAATTTGCCAGATTAAAGGTTATATGATGGATTTAAAACCGGTTAAAATAGGCCAATACGAGCTTAAAATTCCTATCATTCAAGGTGGCATGGGTCTTGGTATAAGCTGGGACAAACTTGCTTCTGCCGTTAGCATGGAGGGCGGACTTGGAGTCATTAGCTCCGTTGGAACAGGTCACTATGAAAATCGTAGCCACATAAGTAAAGAACTAAATTTAAAACCTCTTGGAAGTGAAAATTTCTACTCTGCAGCAGGATTAAAAGCCATAATAGACAACGCTCGCAAAGTATGCGGCGATATACCACTTGGCGTAAATATCATGTATGCGGCAAACGACTACGCAAGAGTAGTAAAAGACGCATGTGAAGCGGGTTTTAACATAATCATATCTGGCGCAGGACTACCTACAAATTTACCTGAATTTACACAAGAATTTAAGCATCTTGCGCTCGTTCCTATCGTAAGTTCAGCCAAAGCACTCAAAATCATCTGCAAACGTTGGACACAAAGATACAACCGCCTGCCAGATGCCGTTGTTCTTGAGGGACCTTTAAGCGGAGGACATCAAGGCTTTACGTATGAGCAATGCACAGACCCTGAGTATCAACTTGAAAAGCTAATCCCGCAGGTAAAAGAAGAGATAAAGCAATGGGGCGACTTTCCGCTCTTTGCGGCAGGAGGAATTTGGGATAAAAACGATATCGAAAAAGCCATCTCTCTTGGTGCAGACGGTGTTCAAATGGGAACTCGTTTTATCGGAACTCACGAGTGCGATGCCAGTGATAACTTTAAGCAAATGTTGCTTGATGCAAAACAAGAGGATATAGAGCTTATAAAAAGCCCTGTCGGCTACCCTGCAAGAGGTATTAAGACAAATTTATTTTCACTAATCGAGAAAAAAATAGCACCCAAAATTCAGTGCATAAGCAACTGCGTAGCGCCTTGTGGACACGGCAAAGAAGCAAAAATGGTAGGATACTGTATCGCCGATAGACTTTATGATGCTTATGCCGGAGTTAAAGAAACAGGTCTGTTTTTTACAGGCGCAAACGGATATAGACTAAACGAGATAATAAGCGTGAAAGAGCTGATCAAAAAGCTAACACAAGGCGAAAATGCATAAATTTTTAGCCCTGTTTTTGTTTTTAGCAATAGCGCTTTTTGGTGCTAATGAGAGCCAAGTGTTTGCAAATTTCGACAAGAGCTTTGCAAATGCTACGGCTACACAAAAAGCAACAATGCATGAAAATATTAAGCGAATTTATGTCCAAGCCATCATAAAAAACGATATAAATTTAAAAAAAGAGAGCTTAGAGCGACTCATAACTAGCGCAAAAGCACTAAAATTAGACTCTAAGTCATACATAGCCGACCTAAACAAATTAAAGGGTGTAAAAACAACAACCAAAACCACAAAAAGAGAAACTCCGCAGCAACAATCCACAAAACCTCTTTACATGTTAAGTGCAAGCAAGATGGATGATACATTGGTTTTAAAATTTAACCAATCACTTGATGGTATAAAACTTAAAAATTTCTCATTAAACCAAAAAGGAGCATATAGAAATGTCATCGACATAGAGGCGATTTTAAACGGAAAGAGTTTAAATTATAAAAATTTCATAGTCGATAGTATCCGCATAGCGCAATTTGATAAAAAAACAGTTCGCATAGTATTTAGCGACTCTTCACAAAAAACAATAAAAGCGGACGTAAAAGACAATACTCTAATCATCACTACGGATAATTTCATATCAAAAGAAAACATAAAAATCGCAAAAACAAGCACTAAAATACAAACTCAAACACAGAGTAAAGCTATACCGCAAACACCGGTGGCAAAGAAAAATAAAATAATAGTCATCGATCCCGGTCATGGCGGAACAGACCCTGGAGCGGTAAACGGCAGTTTAAAAGAAAAAGTTGCCGTCTTAGCGGTCTCACAAAAACTTGGCGAATACCTTCAAAAAAGTGGCTATACGGTATATTTTACAAGAAATAACGACAAATTTATCAACCTAAGGACAAGAACCAAATTTGCAAATGACAAAAATGCAGATCTATTTTTATCCATACATGCAAATGCCGCACCAAACGCACAAAAAGCAAAAACAATGCACGGCATAGAGACATTTTTTCTCTCTCCCGCAAGATCTGAACGAAGCAAAAATGCTGCCGCTCTTGAAAACAAATCAGATATCGAAGAGATGAATTATTTCTCCCAGCAAACATTTTTAAATTTCTTAAACCGCGAAAAAATCATCGCTTCAAACAAACTAGGCATAGACATGCAACGTGAAATTTTATCGCAGGCAAGACGTGTTTATAAAGCTACGGACGGCGGAGTAAGAGAAGCTCCGTTTTGGGTGCTCGTAGGAGCATTAATGCCTGCTGTGCTAATAGAAATCGGTTATATCACACACCCAACAGAAGGCAAGATGTTATATGATAGCGCATATCAAAACGCACTTGCAAAAGGTATAGCAAACGGCGTTGAAAGCTATTTTGCTAAAAACAGATGAATACGGCAATTATAAATTTCAAAGACAAGATCGCCTGTAACGAAGAATTTAACGATATTTACTTTAATACTAGCGATCCTCTATGCGAAAGTAAATACGTTTTTGCAAGTGCTGTAGATGAAATTTTTGAAGATCAAGATAGTTTCATCGTGGCAGAGCTTGGCTTTGGGGCAGGCTTAAATTTCTTAACGCTTTGCAATAAATTTAAAAATACAGACAAAAAGCTTCACTTTGTTAGTATTGAAATGACCCCCATTTCACCAAACGATCTACAAGAAATTTATAAAAAGCTTAACGCCTTTAAGCTTTTGAGTAAAAAACTAATTAGTCTATATCCTCCTATCATTAGTGGTATACACAGGATAGAATTTAGCCCAAATATCACTCTTGATCTGTGCTTTGGCGAAGCAAAAGAAATTTTACCGGAACTTGACTTTGAGGCTGATGTTTGGTTTATGGATGGCTTTGCTCCAAGTAAAAATAGTTCAATGTGGGACGAAGAAATTTTTAAAGAGGTCGCTCGTTTAAGTAAGATAGAGGCAGTTATAAGGACATATTCGTGTGCAAAAATCGTACGCGAAAATTTTATAAAATCAGGCTTTGAACTAACTTTACTAAAAGGATACGGCAAAAAACGACAGATGAGTCGTGCGGTATTAAAGCATAAAACACAAAGCAGCGTAAATCCATGGTTTCAAAGAGCAAAAACTACAAATTTAAGTAAAAATTCACACGTCATTATTGTAGGCGCGGGCATAGCAGGTCTTGCAACCGCTTATGAACTAAGTAAAAACGGCATACGGGTAACCTTAATGGAAAAAGAAAATTCAGTTGCCACAAACGGTTCCGGTAATATCTCCGGAGCGCTAATGCCGTTAATCACAAAGCCTGAAGTAAATTTAGGTCGAATGCATCTTAACGCATTTTTACAAGCGGTAAGATTTTATAAAAACACTCTAAGCAAACAAGAGATAAATTTTACAGGCTGTATCGAATACGCCTATGACGAACTTTTAAAAAGACGTTATGAGAGCAGGTTTAGCGATGACTCAAAAGGTATTTTTGACTATGACGAAAGCGCAAAGCCATATCCTGCACTGCTCATAAAAGACGGAGCGCATGTTTGCCCCATAAAAGCCTGTAAAAAACTAGCCAAAGAGTTTGAAGTCTTACTCTCGCACAAATACCTAAGCCATAAACACCTAAAAAACGGCAAAATAAGCATAAAATTTAAACACGATAAAAAGACAAAAAGCATAAAAGCCGACTTTTTGATCTTTGCGGCAGGAAGCGAAAGCACGGAAATTTTTGGCGACAAAGATATCACTATAAGTTCAGTTAGAGGACAGGTTACACATATAGAAAAAATTTTAAATAACACCATGCCTCTAAGTGCACTTGGCTATATCTGTCCTGCTAAAAACAACATACAAATAATCGGCGCAACATATGCCAGAGGTGATATTGACCCCAATCCAAGAGCAGATGATGACAACGAAAATTTAAACAAACTAAGCGATTTTATAGATATTAAAAATACCAGGATTATCTCGCAAAAAGTAGGATTTCGAAGCTATAGCGCGGATCGTTTCCCAATTATCGGCGCGCTACATGACGAAGAGTATTATAAAAGCGTTTACAAGGATTTGTTTTGGACAAAGCATAAAGCAAATAACGCCCTACCCAAATACGAACAAAATGTTTTTGTAAATTTTGCCCACGGTTCAAGAGGTCTAGGCACTGCGATACTTGGCGCAAAACTTATAGGAGATCTTGTTTTAAATCGCCCTCTTTGCATAGAAAAAAGTCTATTTAACGACCTTCATCCGGCTAGATTTTTAGTGAGAAAACTAAAACGAGCTAAAATTTAGCTCGCCGTTAAAGTCTGGTTTTCATCCTATCAAATTCGTCTTTTATGACTTGTTCGTTTGGCTCGGCAGTCATTTTATTTATCGCATCTCCCCAGATACTTACAACCACAATAGCAATACTTGAAGCTATGATACCCGGTAAAATTTCATAAACATAAGAATTTAACCCGGAGCTTATCCAAAACAACACCGTTGCACCGCCTGCTATCATCCCAACCAACGCACCAAGCGCGCTCATACGCTTCCAATACAAGCTAAAAAGTAGCACAGGACCAAAACTAGCTCCAAACCCAGCCCATGCGTTACCAACGACATTTAAAACGCTCTCTTTTGAGCCAAAAGCTAAAATAGTAGCCACCAAAGCAACCGCCACAACAGCGTATCTACCGATAGCAACCTGCGTCGAAGTTGAAATTTCTTTTTTATAAAAAGCTAGGATAAAGTCCTTTGTCACAGAACTTGAGCTAACCAAAAGTTGGCTTGAAATAGTGCTCATGATAGCGGCTAAAACAGCCGAGATTATAATTCCTAGCAAAAACGGCGAAAACAACTCTTCGCCAAGCTTTAAAAAGACCGTTTCAGGGTCTCCAAGCCCTCCTTTTGTAGAAAAATAAACAAATCCTATAAGTCCGCTCATCATAGCTCCGGCAAGACCTATCGTCATCCAGCCTATGCCGATACGACGAGCCTGGGCAAGCTCTTGCGAATTTCTTATCGCCATAAATCTAACAATGATATGCGGTTGTCCAAAGTAGCCAAAACCCCACGCCATAAGACCCAAAATTCCCCAAAAAGTTTGGTTGGCAAAAGGGTCTAAATGGGCAGTGCTAAGCTTTGAAATTTCCGCCCATAAATTTGTATTTTCCGGTAAATTTAGATTAAAAAAGGCAGTTAACGGGATAGCGACAAGCACAAAAAACATAAGTGTTCCTTGAAAAGCGTCTGTTATGCAAACAGCGCGAAAACCACCAAAAAAAGTATAAAACACAACTATTGCCAAGGTAAATATCGCTCCATAATTAAACGGCAAACCAAAAAAGGCCTCGAAGCTCTTTCCGCCTGCGATTATCCCGCTACTTACATAAAGCGTAAAAAACACAAGGATGATAAGCCCTGATACTATACGTAAAATTTTGGTTCTATCCTTAAAGCGATTTTCTAAAAAATCAGGTATCGTGATACTATCACTTGCAACCTCTGTATAAACACGAAGACGCTTTGCTAAAAGCAAGTAATTCAGATAAGCTCCTATGATAAGTCCAATTACCATCCAGATATTTGCGATACCAACGGCGTAAAGTGCTCCAGGCACGCCAAGAAGCATCCAGCCACTCATATCGCTAGCTCCCGCACTAAGCGCTGTAACTATGGGTCCTAAGCGACGATTATCAAGTAGATACTCTCCCATATTTGCGTTTTTATTATACGAATACCTTCCGACAAAAAGTAAAAATCCAAAATAAAGCGCAATCGCGACATAAGCCCCAATGCCCATGATAGTCCTTTTTAACAAAATATAAAGTTTTTATTTTATTAAAAGTTTTTTTAAAAGCTAATCAAACCCGCTTCAATTGTTGCAAATTTGATAAATTTAAGCAAAAAAATATCAATTTTTTCGTATTATTATAAGCTTATGAATTTGATAAAGGGCAAGTATTGTTTAACGAAAAATTTTTAAAAATTCTCTTTTTTGTTCTTATAGTAACCATAGGCGCTTACTACACATATCCGACAGAAATGAACGAGATACAACAAACGGCATACTTAAAGAGTTATGGCGTAACGCTTGGTCTTGCATTTGGTGGCATACTAATCGGCATTGCGCTTGGGTTTTTCCTAGCGTTTTTAAAATTTTTAAATGTAAAAGTATTAAATTTTATCATCGACGAGTATATTGATATACTTCGCGGAACTCCGATTATTATCCAGCTTCTTATATTTTCAGTAGTTATATTTGCAACTTGGAGTGATAACTTTTATGTAGCCATCATTGCACTAGGACTAAATAGCTCGGCTTATGTAGCAGAGATCGTGCGAAGCGGTATAAACAGCGTAGATCGCGGTCAAATGGAGGCCGCGCGAGCAATGGGACTAAACTACTATGTTTCCATGCGCGAGATAGTTATGCCGCAAGCTACTAAAAATATCCTACCCGCTCTTGCTAATGAATTTATATCTTTATTTAAGGAAACTTCGGTCGTAGGTTATATAAGCGTGGTTGACATAACTATGCAAAGCAAGAGCTTGCAGGCTGTATTTTACAACCCAAAACCGATACTTTTTACAGGACTTGTTTATTATGTTAGTATTAAATTTTTCGCGCTTTTGGTTAGACTACTTGAAAAAAGGCTAAATCGCCATGATTGAGATTAGAAATTTAAACAAAAACTACGGTGATTTGCAAGTTTTAAAAGACATCAACGTTGACATTAAAGAGGGCGAGATAATCGCCATAATAGGTCCAAGCGGTGGAGGTAAAAGCACATTTTTGCGTTGCATAAACCGCCTTGAAGAGCCGTCAAGCGGACATATAAAGATAAAAGGCGAAGATATAACTGACAAAAACACGGATATAAATAAAATTCGTCAAAAAGTAAGCATGGTTTTTCAGCACTTTAATCTTTTTGCAAACAAAAACGTCCTCGAAAATTTAATCCTAGCTCCGATAAAAGCGGAAATTTTAAACAAAGAAGAGGCCATCAAAAAGGCTGACGAACTACTAAAAAGTGTCGGACTAAGCGACAAAAGAGAAGCTTTCCCACACAAACTGTCAGGCGGTCAAAAACAACGCATTGCTATAGCAAGAAGTTTGGCCATGAGTCCTGATGTTATTTTGTTTGACGAGCCGACATCAGCCCTTGACCCAGAGATGATAGGTGAAGTGCTTGATATAATGAAAGACGTTGCAAACAAAGGACTTACGATGCTTGTTGTTACACATGAGATGGGCTTCGCTAAAAACGTAGCAAATAGAATTTTCTTCATGGACGGCGGAAGGATAACGGTTGATGATACGCCTAAAAATGTATTTGAAAATCCACAAAATCCACGCTTAAGAGAATTCTTGGGTAAAGTTTTAAATCACTAAATTTTAAAGGAGATAGATATGAGAAAATTTTTAGCACTTGTTGCTGTTGGGCTTTTGGGTGTATTAAACGCACAAACGTTAAAAGTTGGCATGAGTATGGATTACCCGCCGTTTGAATTTATAAACGATCAAGCTAAACCTAGTGGATTTGACGTAGAGTTAATAGAAGCAATATCTAAAAAAATAGGCGTTGAAGTAACTTTACACAACATCAGCTTTGACGGACTTATCCCTGCATTAAAAGCAGGCAAGATAAATGCCGTAATGTCGGCCATGAGCGCAACTGACGACAGAAGAAAATCGGTTGATTTTACAGACTCTTACTATGCTACAGAGAATTTATTTATCCGCAAAAAAGGCTCTGACATAAACGAAAACAACATAAAAGGTAAAAAAATAGGCGTTCAACTAGGCACTGTTCAAGAGGCTGCAGCAAACATGATAGAGGGTGCTAAAGTGGTTCCTTCTGATAATATCCTAGGCGCTATTATGGGATTAAAAGTAGGCAAAGTAGATATCGTTTTAGTTGATAGTTCTATCGGATATGGTTATTTAAAACAAAATAGCGACTTAGAAGAATTTTTAAAGCTACCTGACGGAAGCGAAGGCTTTTCGATAGCATTTGATAAAGGTAAACAAACAGAAATCATAGGCAAGATAAACAAAGCTCTAGAGGAGCTAAAAGCAGACGGCACTTCTGACGCCATAGCTAAAAAATACGATCTACAATAAGTCTTTAAATTTTAAGGAGAAGTGTGAAAAACATACTTATTATCGCCGGTTCTGATAGTGTAGGAGGAGCTGGCGCTCAAGCCGACATAAAAACTTGCGAAGCCTTTGGTTGTTATAGCGCAACAGCAATGACGGTTTTTGTTTGCGAAAACACTCAGGTTACTTACGATATTTCAGGTATTAGCGCGAATTTTGTTGATTCACAAATTAGAGGCATAACCGAAGAGCTAGAGATAGATGCGATAAAAGTCGGTATGCTTTTTAACAAAGACGTCATACAAGTTGTTAAAAACTGGCTACCTAAATTTAACGTCCCTATCGTAATCGACCCTGTTTGCATCAGTAAATCAAACGTAAAGCTAATCGAAGATGAAGCCATATCTGCACTCAAGGAGTTGCTAAGCTTTGCAACAATTGCTACTCCAAACAGATATGAGGCAAGAGAGCTATTTAACAACGACTTTACAAACAT
This sequence comes from Campylobacter sp. 7477a, assembly GCF_014892335.1. Lineage (NCBI taxonomy): Bacteria > Pseudomonadati > Campylobacterota > Epsilonproteobacteria > Campylobacterales > Campylobacteraceae > Campylobacter > Campylobacter sp. 7477a. The sequence continues at coordinate 83,887 of NZ_JADBJH010000002.1, read as the reverse complement.
TCCTTGTGATGTTATCGTTAAAAAGCAAGTTGTGGACGACAAAAGCGTTGATACACTATATAGAAAAGATGGCTCAAGCCAAAATTTCGCCACTCCTTTGGCCGATCCGCTAATCATGCACGGAGCCGGTTGCACATTTTCAACCGCCATCGCTTGCTCTTTAGCACAAGGCTTAAGCTTGGAGGAGTCTATCGCGAAAGCTAAAAACTATGTCTATCAAGCCATACAAAATGGACTTACAACAAAACTTGGTAAAAATCTTCTAAACCATAAAATAAAAATATGAGTGAAATTTACGCTTTAAGCGACGATGTTTTAACGCCCGATGAAACTATCGTCGCACAAGTGGATGAAATTTTACGATTTGGCGTTAAATACTTTCAATTTCGCTCCAAAAAAGCTGTTAAAAATCAAGCAGTAGCGCGTGAAATTTTATCACTTTGCCAAAAATATAACGCCAAATTTATCGTAAACGATGACATATATTTTGCAAAAAGTATAGGAGCAAATGCCGTTCATTTAGGTAAAGATGACACTGATATAAATAAAGCTCGTGAAATTTTAGGCAAGGACACATTTATCGGGGTTAGCTGCTACAACGATGTAAATTTGGCCATAAAAGCCCAAGAAGACGGAGCTAGCTATGTGGCGTTTGGCTCTGTATTTTCCAGCCAAACCAAACCAAACGCACCGAGAGTTAGCCTAGAAACATTAAAAAAAGCAAAAGAAATTTTAAACATTCCAATTTGTGCGATAGGAGGGATAAATGCTAGTAATATAGATCAAATTTACGACCTAGACATCGACCTAATCGCTGTTGTAACCGCCATATATCGGCCAAATTCTATCACTAAAAATTTAAAAGCCCTATCCCATAATCGCATATAAAGAGCGCTCTTCCGCCCACATATCGCGATACTTTTTGATACTCTCTTTAATGGCATTAATCAAATAATCAACATCCTCAAATGTATGTGTATAGTGTAAACTTACCCTGACCCAGCCCGGCTTTTGCGAAGTGGCAACATCGTCTTTCATACCAAGTAGCTCATGACCATAAGGTCCGGCGCATGCACACCCTGCCCTAGTTTGTATGCCATAGTCGTTGCTTAAAAGCGCAGCAAAATCATACGGCGAAATATCTTTAATATTAAACGAAAATATTGGTAGTTTTTTAAGATCTTTCGGGCGATAATTTATCAAGTCTGGAATTTGAGCTATGCCTTGCTCAAAATACTCTCCAAGCTCGTTTTCATTTTCACAGATATTATCAAACCCTATCTCGCCTCTTAATTCATACGCAAATCTAGCTCTAACAAGCTGAGTAATGGGAGGTGTTCCACCTTGCTCTAGCTGTTCTGTATCTTTAACAAACATATGCGATCTTCTACTAACGTAACTTACGGTGCCTCCGCCGGCAAAAGTCGGCTCCTCATCGGTTGCTAGCTCTTTTTTGATAGCAAGTAGTCCACAGCTTCCAACTCCTCCAAGGAGTTTATGCGGAGAGAGAAAAAGAGCATCAAAGTAGTTGCAATCAACATTTGCATATGCACTAAAACTCGCTGCATCTAACGCCAAAATACCACCATAACGCCTTACAAGCTCATATACTTTCTTATAATCACTAATAACGCCAGTTACGTTTGAGGCTACGCTAAAGCTAGCTATGATCTCTCTTTTTGAGTTTAGTTGTAAAATTTGCTCTAAATTCGTAAAGTCTATGCCGCCCTCTTTGCTAAGCCCCACTCTTACAACATCACACATAGCCTCTCTAAAACTTACTTCATTTGAGTGGTGTTCATAAGGTCCGATGATAACAAGCGGGGAGTTTGACGTAGGTTTTATGTGGTATCTTTTTCTGGTTTTTGGAGGTATATAAAGCCCTGTTAGCTCTTGAAATTTTTTAATAGCTGCCGTAGAGCCGTATCCGCAAGGAAGCAGATAAAAGCTATCATCAAGCCCTAGCAATTGTTTAAGTTTTTTTCTTGATTCTTCATATAAATTTTGAGTCGCAACCGCGCTTGAAGAACTATCCGAGTGTGTATTTGCATAGCTTTTAAGCATCTGTCTTATGCGGTCTTCTATACTTTCATAAGCTAGTCCTGAAGCCGTATAGTCAAAATAATAAATTCCATCTTGTAAGATAATATTTCTTCTAATATGCTCTAAATTTATCAAAAAACAACCCTTTTATTTTAAGTGAAGATTATAGCCGTTTTTGCTAAATTTTATGTTACAATAAAGTCGCAAGGAGCCAAAAATCAAATCTTTAAACTCAACATATATCAGAATGAAACACCTTGAGATCGATGAACTTATTAAATTTCATCTTGTGTTTGATGATTTTGAGCTTAAAGGATCGTATTACGATGTTTTTGAAGCGATAGAGAGTGAAATTTTAAAAAACTACAAAAATTTCATGGCTAGATTTTACTTTCAAAGCGATAGAGAGCAAGCCATAAAATCAGCTCTTATAAAACTAGCAAGAAGCGATAGAAAAAAATTTAATATCCTTAAAATTCTACCTAAAAATTTAGCCAACAAAGTCTATGCCGAGCTTTTTAAAAAGGACTTTTTATTTGTAGAAAAAAGCAGAGAAGAGCCTGTAAAACGCATAAAACACCAGAGTTTAAAAAAGAGCGAACGCAGATATAAGATAGAAGATAAAATGCACTTTAGCAGCCATTTCTCAAGATTTTGGTTTAGGTTTATAGAGCCAAATTTAGAACTTTTAAAAAACGGGGACGAAAAAAAGCTTTTAGAGATCATCAAAAGCGAATTTGACCAATACGCAAGCCTTGGCTTTGAGCTTCTTTGCGGCGAGTTGATGGCTAAAATTTTAGGCATAAAAGATCATATAGACAGCTTTTGGAAAAAACGAATAGAGATAGATATTTTTTTGCAATTTAACGATAAGCTTGTAGTTGGTGAAGCAAAATACAAAGAGAGAAAAATTTGCAAAAACATATTAAATTTACTACTTTATAAGTGTAAAAAACTTGACATAAACCCGGACATTATAATGCTGTTTTCAAGAAACGGCTTTAGTAAAGAGCTAAGAGAGCTAAAAGATGAGCGGGTTAGACTTTATGAGATTAAAGATTTTGAAAGGTTGCTTAATGACTAACCAAAACATCCAAGACGGCTTAAAAAGCCTAATCGAACAAACATATCTTATCGAACAAGAGTATAAAAATTTACACTATTCTTATGAAAATCTACAAAAGATCATAAAAGACGTGGTGGACGTCATGCCTACCGCACTTTGGGTGCTAAATAGCGACGGAACGCTTTTTTTGCAAAATTCACAAGCCATAAAAGACTCCGAACTTTTTCAAAATATAAATTTAAACACTCCTGGCGAGATAGAATTTAAAGGTTGTGTTTATCTCATTAAAATCGCAAACAAAGATGATAAAAAAATCGTCTCCGCAGTAGATATAACAAATGAAAAGCGCAATGAAAGACTAGCTTCTATGGGACAAGTGGCGGCTCATTTAGCCCACGAGATAAGAAACCCAATCGGCTCTGTCTCGCTTTTAACAAGCACGCTTTTACGAAAAGCCGATGATAGGATCAAACCTATGGTTGGTGAGATACAAAAGGCGATCTGGCGAGTAGAACGTATCATAAAAGCAACTTTGCTCTTTACAAAAGGTGTTCAGATAAATCCTGATGTATTTAATTTTCTAGAGCTCAAAGAGGAGTGTGAAGAGGCGATAAAATCCTACACATACTCAAAGGATATTAAATTTGATCTCAGGTTTAAAAGCGCCTTTTATAACGCCGATAAAGACTTGCTTGGCATGGTTTTTCAAAATTTAATATTTAATGCGATAGACGCGATAGAAGAGAGTGAGGATGAGAGTGGCGAAGTCGCACTAAGCTATGAAAAGACCCCACAAGAGCATAAATTTTATATCAGAGATAGCGGAGTGAAAATCAATGATAAAAAGATGGTTTTTGAGCCATTTAAGACAAGCAAGCTAAAAGGCAACGGACTTGGTTTGTCCCTTTGCCTGCAAATTATTCTAGCTCACAAGGGCAGCATAGAAGTAACCTTGTCGCCAAAAACTTTTTGTATAAGCTTGCCGATATATAAAAAATAGCAAAAACTACTAAATTTGATGTAAAATTTAGTAGTTTATATGCGCTTTTGTATCCACACACAAAAAATGATAGTATCTTGCATTTAAAATGATAGTAATTAGGTTATTTGTATCGTTTTACTATCATTTTAAACACCAATTATTAAGCTTTTAAAAGTCTTTTAATTCTTAAAAACAACAATTTACTTACCTAATAGGTCTAAAATCCCTCATAAGCCCCATAAATTTACCAATTATATAACATTTATAAAAAGTCAAGATCGCCAATATCGTTTTGTAAGACGGAGGCGATAGGCTGATCCGCTCCGCTTGTTTTTACATTTAGCTTATTTTCAGTGGCTATTTTTGAAGCTATGCCAAACAAGCTAGTATTTTGCCAACTTCTACGCTTGGCTATCTTTCCTGGATTTGCAAAATTTACGGCAGTAGCTCTTACTTCTGTTGTGTTGGCTTTGTAATCACGCGTGGCGGTTTGGACTGAGAATTTACCGCAGTGAAATAGATTGTCGCTATACCCAAGCCAAAGATCTAGCTGATCCCCAAATATGGGTTTAGCATATATGCCATTAACAACTAGGCTTATCTCATCGCTTTCATGTCCTTCTTTATCTTCGTAATTTAAACTTATTAAATTTGATTTGATTTTGGCGGTTATGTCGTTACCTTTGGCTAGGAGTTTAAAATTTGGCACTCTTACCATAGCGTCTTTTCCTTTTTAACTACATTTTCTTTTATATCAGGTAAAAAGACTTTATCTCCAGCCTTTAAAATAGCGTTTAAATGACTATTAAAAGCTAAAATTTCAGCAAAGTTTTCCAGTGTGCTGTAATGTTTATAAACGATAGCATCTAAGCGCTCGCCGTCTTTTGCTATGTAGATTTTACTCATCATAATCCCTTTTAAGCTCCAAACTAAACCCTTGTGTAAAAAATAGTCCATTATCAGTAAAGACTGCTTGGCTCTCGCTTATCTTTGTTATCACAAATTTGCCTAGATATTTGCCATATCCAGTTACTAGCACATAGCTAAGTCCCGCACTAGCTAAATCGTAAAGTGGTTTTAATGCACTTTGTTTATCGCCATTATTTGGCAAAGTGTGTGCATCTATCTTTATACTCTCGCTTCCTAAATTTGTGCGAAATAGTGCTGGGTGATTAGATATTCTCTCGTTTGCACTGATGCTGTTAAAATCCTTGCAGAACTTTTTAGAGGACAACCCAGCCCTTTTATACTCATCCCACTCTTTTAGTATTTTTAGCTTCTCATTTACGCTCTCTTGCTCACTTTGGCTTAGGTTAAAGTATGATATTCTCTCACTTTCGCTTGTTTTTGTGCTGTTTTTACCTACTATCTCACTAAATTTTATTTGGCTATACTCACCATCTTTTAGCATACACACACCCACATCACTATCTAGTTTTCCGCTCTTTATGCATGAAGTTATTTGAGCCACTTCTACCTCAAAGAGTAGCTTCACGCCGCCACGACTTCGCACCTTAGCATCAGTTATACGGATAAATGGGTATTTTTGGGAATTTCTACGAGTTGCTTCTTTTAAGGCACTAAGACTAACATTGAAAATAACAGAAGCAACCGCAGTTTCAGCATATAACATCAGCTAGCCTTTTCATTGTCATCGCTCTTAAATACGTCAGGCATATTTTCTATTATCCCTTCACTCAAAAGTGCTTCAAATACCTTCTTTGAGCTTCCTTTTGCTGTGTTGTATTTTCCGACTGTTTCGCCATTGATTACAGCATATGTAGTTCTTTGTTCTAAATTGTGCTTTTTAGCCCATTGTCTAATGCTTATACAATTATCGTCAAAGTATTTTCTTATCACTTTTGCTCCTTTCGTATAAATTCAGCAAACATTTGCAGAATTTATATTTTTAAGATATAATTCAGCAAACATTTGCAGAATTATATAGTATTTTAACCTTATTGTCAAGGTATAAAAACTATATTTTGAATAAAACGAGGTATAAAAACTATGGATGATAAAGTAATTTTTGAGAATATGAAAAAGTTTTTTAATGTATCAAGTCTTGAAGATGTAGCCGAAAAAATGGGCTATAGTAGAAATACTGCGAGCACTTGGCGTTCAAAAGGACTAACATCATCAGTAAAATTAAAATTTACAAGCCTAAGTGTTGATAAGGTAAAAAAACCACAAAATATCAAGGTAAATCTAAGGTATTTTGATGATGTTGCTGCAAGTGCAGGATATGGAGCTATAAATTCTAGTGAAAATTTTAGTCTTATTCCAGTTAGTGGTGAATTTTTAGAAAAAGTTCTAAAAGTACCTGTAAAAAACTATGATGTTATAAGGGTTTTTGGTGACAGCATGGAGCCATTTGCCCAAAACGGAGATATGGTTATTATTGATTTAGATGCGGATATAAAAAATGGAGATATAATCATAGCTAATATCGGCGGTGATGTGTATATGAAAAAATTTCTTAGAAATCCAATACAAAAAGAGATTAAACTAACATCGCTTAATAGTTTTTATCAAGATATAGTATTGACAGAAGATGAGATTGTAGAGCTAAAAATCATTGGCAAGGTTAGATGCAAATTTTCCCTTGATATGAAAGTCTATTAATGAAAGCTTAAAACGTGTCTTAATTAAAAAATGTATTTTTAAGTTTAGTGGCATATTGTTTATTGTTTTATGATTGTGTCTTAATATAAGTGCTTGAAAAAACGCTATTTAAAAGCATTAAGCCACATTAAGTTTTATTAAGACACATTTTTTGCTAAATTTTGTGTCTTAATCGCCTATAAAAATAAACCATATTTTTATAGTAAAGTATCAAAGCTTAAAATTTTCCTTGATTTTTTCCAGCCTTTAAAGGGCTTTTAAATGTCGTTTATTTGGGTTTTTAAGGTGTTTAAAGCAGAGCCATTTTTCCACTACGTTTGGGACAAAACAGCCATTTTGGGACTATAGGGATTTTTTGGCACAAAAATTTCCGCATTTAAAATGCTTACAACTATCCACACAATCCCCATATTTAGGGACTTTCATAAAAAAATCGCTAAAATTTTTCACTCTCATTTTCTCTACCCCCTCACAGCTTTATCCAGCCATTAAATTTAAGGCTTTTTGTCCGAAGTTATCTCCAACGATAAATTCCGTGTTGTAGACAAAAATTTCATCCGTTTGGCTGTTTTTAATCTTTAACACAAGGCGTTTGTTGTTTTTATCGACTCCTGCTTGATGTTCGTCAAAACCAAGCGTGTAAAGTTTTGTTATCTTGTCTTTACTTAGTTCATTTAAATCCAAAATAACCTCTAAAAGCTCGTATTCTTTTACTTTTTGCGGAGCTTGTTTCTCATCTTTTTTAGCATAGTTGCCAAACTGTTTTAGTTTTCTAGTTTCAAATTTAAGCTCACCTGCCTCACTAAGAGTGTGGATGGAGTTTAATTTTGCTCTTATAAATTGATCATCTTTGCTTATGTTTATCTTAAATGCAAAAGGTAAATTTTTCTCCTCACTGCTTGCTAGAATTTCTTCCACTCTAACAAGCTCTCTTTCAAAGACCGCTATCTCGATACTTCCATGAAAGTCAAGTATGTTTATAGTGCCCATTTTTTTACCGCTTTTGGTTATCCTGGTACTAAAGTCCTCTATCTTACCTACTACCATTATCTCTGAATTTTGCGGCAAGGTATCAAACTGCGAGCTTAGAGTGTATTTGATACTTTCGATCTGCACTTTATACTCATCAAGCGGGTGTCCAGAAAGATAAATTCCGACACTTTCTTGCTCAAACTGAAGCATATCTTTTTTGTTATACTCGACATCAGTTGGTAAAAGTTTGACCTTAACTTCATTCATGCTTTCATCCTCGCCAAAAAGGCTCTCTGTGGCATTTTTGCGAAGTGTGGCGGCATTTTTACATGCTTCTAGGATATTTTCTATATTATTTATCAAGCAAAATCTAGTCAAGTGAAAACTATCCATTGCACCTGATTTTACAAGGCTTTCAATAACCTTTTTATTAACTTTAAACGAATCTACGCGAGAAACAAAATCATCAAGATCTTTAAAGCCGCCGTTTTCTCTCTCACCTATCATGCTTTCTATCGCGGCTCCTCCGACACCCTTTATTGCGCCAAATCCAAATATGATCTGATCTTTACCATCAGTTTCAACAACACTAAATTCTTTCATAGAGTGGTTTATATCAGGTCCTACCACATCAATCTTTAGCCTTTTACTCTCATCGATATATCGCACGATTTTATCGGTGTTATTTTCCTCGCTTGTTAAGAGTGCCGCCATAAATTCAGCTGGATAGTAAGCCTTTAGATACGCAGTTTGAAACGTGACATAGGCATAAGCCGCTGAGTGTGATTTATTAAAGCCGTATCCCGCAAATTTTAAGATAAGGTCAAACAAGTCACCCGACTTATCCGCATCAAAGCCCATCTTTATAGCGCCTTCAACAAATAAATCCTTTTGTTTCTTTAGCAGCTCTGGATCTTTTTTACCCATGGCACGACGAACAAGGTCGGCACCGCCAAGGCTAAAACCACCTATTTTCTGAACTATTTGCATAACCTGTTCTTGATAGACTATAACTCCGTATGTAGGGCTTAAGATAGGCTCAAGCTCAGGAAAAGCATAAGTTATCGCCGCCTCTCCGTGCTTACGCTTGACGAAGTCATCAAGCATGCCACTCTCCATAGGTCCCGGACGATAAAGAGCAAGCATCGCGACGATGTCTTCAAAGCAGTCGGGTTTTAGGCTAGTTCCTAGCTTTCTCATGCCCTCGCTTTCTATCTGGAATATCCCTATCGCATCGCCGCCTTGTATCATGTCGTAAACTTTTTTATCGTTCTTGTCGATATTTTCCCAAACTATGTCTTTGCCGGTTCTTGCCTTAACCAGCTTTATAGCGTTATCTATAACGGTTAAAGTTTTAAGTCCAAGAAAGTCGAATTTTATCAGGTCGACATCTTCTAAATATTTTAGACTATACTGCGTCACATAGTGATCTTCAGGACTGTTTGGTTGGCGAAACAATGGCGTCTTGTTCCAAAGCTCTTCGTTTGAGATAACCACACCTGCAGCATGCTGACCTGCGTTTCGGTTTAGCCCCTCTAAGTCAAGCGCAAATTTCCAAACACGAGCCGCATTACCGTCTCTTGATATGAGCTCAGAAATTTTTGGTTCTTTTTCAAAGGCGTCTTTTAATGTTATGCCCAGCTCGTCCGGTATGAGCTTTGCCATAGTATCGGCTTCGGCATAAGGCATACCACAAACCCTGGCAACGTCACGTATAACACCCTTTGCAAGTAGCTTACCAAAGGTTATAACTCCTGCGACGTTAAATTTACCGTATTTATCAGTAACATAATCAATAATCTCACCGCGTCTTGTTTGACAAAAGTCCACGTCTATATCGGGCATGCTTACACGTTCTGGATTTAGAAATCTCTCAAAAAGCAAGCTATAAGGTATCGGGTCAAGGTCAGTTATCTTAAGCGAATACGCAACCAAACTTCCCGCAGCAGATCCACGTCCCGGACCCACCGGAACACCGCGCTTTTTCGCCTCATTGATAAAGTCCCAGACTATCATCATATAGCCCGGGAAATTCATTTTATTTATGATATCTATCTCTGTCTTCAAGCGACTTCTATACATCTCATGTTGTTCTTGAGGAACGAATTTTAGCCTCTCTTCAAGCCCTTTTTTACATTCGTATTCAAAAAATACCGCATCATTTACAAAGCTATATCTGTTTTGCGGCTCAGGAAGCTCTAGTCCACGCTCGTTAGCGTATTCGATAGTAAATTTAAAATTCGGAGGAGTTGGATTGCCAAGATCAAGCTCTAAGTTACATTTATTTACTATTTCCTGCGTATTTTCTATCGCTTCTGGGATATCTAAAAAAAGCTCATTCATCTGCTTTGGAGTTTTCACAAAAAACTCATGAACACTGTGACGCAAGCGATTTGGATCGTCTAAGTTTTTGTTCATCGCGATACACATAAATACTTCATGAGCATCTGCTCTTTCCTTGAAAGTATAGTGTGTATCGTTTGTCGCGATAACCTTTATGCCAGTTTCTCTTGAAATTTTTAGTATATCATCATCGATCCTGCGCTGATCGCCTATACCGTGACGCATGATCTCAAGATAAAAATCATCTCCAAAAATTTCTTTATATTCAAGCGCTACTTCTTTTGCTTTTTCGTAACCTTTCGCTCCGTATTTTAGGTTTCTCTCGCTTAAATTTAAATGCCAACTAACCTCACCTTGCAAGCACGCAGCAGTACATATCACGCCCTCGCTATGCTCTTTAAGTATTTTTTTATTTATGCGCGGATAGTAGTAAAATCCCTCGACATAGCTCATCGAGCTTAGATACATTAAATTTTTATATCCGGTTTGGTTTTTTGCGATCAAGATAAGGTGAAAACGCTGCTTAGTGCTTTTATCATTTAGCTCGTCTTGGTTGTGGATATAAGCTTCGATGCCAATAAGTGGCTTTATGCCCTCTTTTTTCATGGTTTGATAAAAGTCGATAGCGCCAAACATGTTGCCGTGATCAGTAATTGCAGCGCTTTTTACTCCCTGCTCTTTTAGTGTCTTGGCAAGCTCTTTTATCTTGTTTGCCCCATCTAACAATGAGTATTCCGTATGTAGATGCAAATGTGTAAAATCACTCATATTTTTCCTTTTTAATGGCGCAAATTCTACCCAAAAATAGCTAATAAACGTATGAAATTTGTATGAAAAATTTTATATTAAATTTATACTTTACGCGGATGTTTAAAAAGAAATTTTTGTTTGAAATTCATAAAGTAAATTTGACAAACTATCGGCACAACCTGGATTTAATTTTAGCCTTTTAGCCACAAGCGAGTAGTAAATTTTTGGATCTTCTTTTAAATTTATTGCGGGAGCATTTGAGGATTTGCTTAACTTTTTACCATCTTTTATAAGTAGTTCGTGATGGATGATTTTAGCGTCAAAAAATCTAAAACCAAGCTTTTTTGCAAGATAAATTTGAGCCGCGGAGCACTCATTTAGATCCTCTCCTCGCACGATAAAATTTACACCTAAAAGTTCATCATCAACAACACTTGCAAAGTTATACGATGGCGTATCGTCTTTTTTAAATAAAACAAAATCCCCAAGATAAATTTCACCATTAGTATTTATGCGAAGTGCTGTTTTGTCTTTTTCGTATTTTAAATTTTTATCTCTGCAAAGACCTGTATAAACGCCGTCCACATAAGCGTTTGGTGTCTTTTTTGTGCAATCGCAAAAATACGTATCGTCAAGTCTTAAAAGCTCTTTTTTGTAAATTTCAAAGCGGTGCTTAAAGCTAAATTTACTCTCAAACTCAAGAACACTTCTAGCCCCACCATCGTAATCAACACCCAAAAATTCAAGCACATCAAAGATATTTTGGACATACTGCCTTTGATATCTAGTGACATCATAGTCATCTATACGTAGATATAAAAAGCCGTTTTTTGAGCGTGTGTAAAGATAGGTCAGTAGAAAGTTATAGGCATTTCCCGTATGCAAAAAGCCACTTGGAGTCGGTGCTATACGCGAGATTATTTGACGATTTTCATGAATGCAAAGCATGAATGAGATATAGAATTTAGCTACAAATATAAAATGTTTAACTAAAAATTTACACGCTATAGCACGAGATATCTTTAGATAAACATATAAAAAGCGAAACTATATAAAAGTTTAAATTTGCCACCCATCCGGTGGCAAATGGTTTTTAATCTCTTGGGCGAGCTTCATTAACTCTTAACGCACGTCCGCCGATCTCTTTACCGTTTAGTTCAGTAATGGCATTTTGAGCAGCCGTATCATCATCCATCTCTACAAAACCAAAACCTTTTGAGCGGTTAGTCTCACGATCCATAACGACTTTAGCACGTCTAATTTCACCAAACGGCGCGAACGCCTCCTTAAGCTCTGCGTCTGTCATACGGTATGACAAATTTCCAACATAAATATTCACAGGAATGTTTCCTTAAAAAAATTTCCGATAACTCGGTTGCTGTATTGTATCTAAATTTTATGCAAAAAGCTATAAAATTTAAGAAATTAATTTAAAAATAAAACATTAAATTTTTAAAGTGCGCAAATAGCCTAAAAATAGTCGTTTTCTGCTAATTTTAATTTTAAATTTTTACTCTAAACTTAAGAGGTATAAATTTAAAAAATAAATTACATATTTTTTATAATCTATCATAAAGTAATTCACTCATAACACTCTCATACACGCCGATGCCTTTTAACTCTTTAACAAGCTCAAGCGCAAATTCCATAGCCATAGCAGGACCGCATGATGTAATTATATTATGATCAAAGACAACTTTTTTATCACTCGTATAGCCTGATTTGTTGGCTCTTACACTGCTTTCAAAGCCAGGATAGCATGTAAATTTTTGCTTTAAAACACCGGCTGCTTCAAGCGCCATCGGTGCAGCACAGACAGCAGCTATTAATTTTGCGTTATCATCAAATTTTCTAAGCAAAGAACATAGTTCTTCACTTTTTGCTAAATTTGTAGCTCCAGGAAGACCGCCTGGCAAAACTATCATGTCAAATTCCATCTCATTTAACTCAGAAAGCAAGATGTCGCTTTGCACTGCGATACCGTGCGACCCCGTAACAAGTGCTCTATCAAGACCGACAGTTACGGTATCAATCTGTGCGCGTCTTAAGATATCAACAACACTTAAAGCCTCTATCTCTTCAAAGCCGTTTGCCAAAATAACCGCAACTTTATTCATTTTTAGTCCTTTAAATGGTTTTTTATATTATAAAACTATTTAGTAAAATTTAGATAAAATCTCTCTGCCTAAAAGGCGGAAAGGATAAAAGATGCAAGTAAAAATCACTTACTGCAACTCTTGAAACTATCGTCCTGTAGCTTCTCGTGTAGAAGAAGAGTTAAATAAAAATTTTGACGATATCAAGGTTGAGAAGATCATAGGAGATGGTGGAAATTTCATCGTTGAGTTAAATGGAGAGGTTCTTTTTTCAAAAAAAGATCTAATTGGCACAAATGAGCCACGTTTTCCACATGGAGACGAGATCACTCGCCTGATAAGAGCTAAAATAGCATAAATTTAAGGGGCTATTTGCCCCTATATTATTTATTTGCGCGTTCGATGTATTCGCCTCTAACGGTATCTACGCGTATAACCTCGCCCTCAAGCACGTGAAAAGGTATCTGCACAACAGCACCCGTTTCAAGAGTAGCAGGTTTTTTACCACCTTGAGTATCACCTTTGAAATTTGGCGGAGTCTCAACAATCTTAAGTTCAACCACTTGTGGAACTTCAACTCCGATCGCTTTACCGTTGTGAAATAAAATATCAACCATCATTCCATCGATCATCCATTTTTTTGCGTCACCCACATCTTCATCTGATATTGCAACTTGCTCATAAGTAACAGTGTCCATAAATTGGCAATATTCGCCATCGTCATAAAGATATTGCATTTGTTTATCTTCAAGATTGGGCTGTTCGCATTTATCTCCTGCGTGAAATGTTTTTTCAAGAACTTTTCCATCAATAAAAGACTTGATTCTAGCACGAACAAATGCCGCACCTTTACCAGGTTTTACATGTTGGTATTCTACGATCTTGTAAGGAACACCGTCGATTTCGATTTTTAAGCCTTTTTTTAAATCCCCCATTGAATATGAAGCCATATTTTCTCCTAATAAATTTATTAAATAACTGCGTATTGCGCCCAAACGCAAGTTTCAAGCGCATTTAGTTTTGCTAAAGTCTCTTTGCTGATGTTTTCATCAACCAAAATAACAGCAAGTGCCATGCCGTGCTCATCTCTACCAAGACGGAAGTCTGCGATATTGATCTTTTCAGAAGCAAGTATTGTGCTGATTTGTGCGATAACACCTGGAACGTCGTTGTTTTTAAAGACGATCATCTTGCCTTTTGGCTTAAAGTCAGTCTTAAAGCCATTAACTGTTACGATGCGCTGCTGATTTTCGCCAAATACTGTTCCGCCAACACTCACAACATCATTTTCTGTTGTGATGCGAACGGTAATTTTGTTTTTAAATATACTATCGCCGCCAACTGTAGCTTCAGTTGCTATACCTTTTTCATCACATAAAAATTTAGCGTTTACATAATTAATCGCATCTCCCAAACTCTCTTTAAGTGCTCCAACTATCGCAAATGTAAGCATTGAGTTTGCATAGTTGCTAATAGCGCCGTGAGTTTCTATGCGAATAGCTTTTATCGCTTTTTTGTTTAGCTGGGCAGCTAAGAAGGCCATCTTGCTTGTTAGCTCGATATAAGGCTCAACAAACGGCGGTAGATCGTCTGTCTTGATCGGTAAATTTAAGGCATTAGGATAGCTAATACCTCTTGCCGCACTAATAGCTTGCTCTACTGCTTCTACTGCGATATTTCTTTGTGACTCAAGCGTATTTGCTCCAAGGTGCGGAGTAACGCTAACATTTGGTAAGTCTAAAAGAGGATGAGAAGTTGCGGGCTCTTTTGTAAATACGTCAATGCCAGCAAAAGCTATCTTGCCACTTTTTAAACCCTCTGCAAGCGCTTCTTCATTATAGAGTCCACCGCGCGCGCAGTTTATTAGGCGCACGCCGTCTTTCATTTTAGCTATTTCATCTTTACCGATTATGTTTGTTGTTTCACTATTTTTTGGTGTATGTATAGTTATAAAATCGCAAGCCAAAATGTCATCGAAATTTCTAGTGTATACACCTCCCATATCAACGACTTTTGTCGGGTCGATATATGGATCATATGCAATGATATTCATACCAAATGCCTTTGCACGAACCGCAACACGAGAACCAATATTTCCAAAGCCTATAACACCAAGTGTTTTGTTAAAAAGTTCTACGCCATACCATTTCTCACGCTTCCAAATTCTATCTATCTTTAAGTCATTGTGAGCATACGGGAAATTTCTAGCAGCTGCCAGCATGTGTGCCATAGTAAGCTCAACTGCCGCAATAGTGTTAGCTGTCGGGACATTCATCGCTATTATACCGCGACGAGAGCAGCCATCTATGTCTACGTTGTCTACACCAACACCCGCACGAACGATAGCTTTAAGTTTTTTACCTGCATTTAAAAAGGACTCATTTATCTCAGTAGAGCTTCTAGTTATAGCAACATCAACCTCTGGCAATATCTCTAAAAGTTTATCTTTTGGCACATTGACAGCATCAATGATTTTTAGGTTTTCTTCCTTGTTTAAAAGTTCAAAACCAACTGGATGTATAGCATCACAAACGATAATAGTCTTCATAGCTTAACCTCTCTTACACTTGAATGAATGTCGTAGTTTTTAAGTTCCAATATAATATTTTGAAGCAACTTTGAGTCCTGAGTATTTAAAAAAATTTGGCTTTTAACACCATCTTTTATGACCGTAAAATCAACAAAAGTATTTTTTAGTGTCTGCATTAGACAAAATATCGAGTAGATATCATTTTTATCGATTATAAGTTCATATGCGGTAATTTGACTTTTTTGAACCTTTGGCTTATTGTATTCGATAAAAATTTCATTAGCCGATAAAGCATAGTCTTTTTTATCGATGGAAGCAAGCTCACCCATCCAACCGCTATTATTTTGTGTTTGAACTTGGGTAGACACATCTTCTTGGCCAAAATGCTGAGTCGGAGTCTCCGCCAAATTTAAATTTGCGTATCGCCATAAAAAGAACCCGCAAACTCCGAGTATCAGCAATAAAAAAATCACTACGCAAAAAAGAGCATTTCTACCCATTTACACTACTGTAATTGTTCCTTAATAATGTCGCCAAGAGTTATCTTGTCATCATCATTGATTTCATTTAATACTTCGCGCTCTTTTTGTTTAGCAAGACGACGAATGCTTAAGCGAATTCTATTTTTCTTCTCATCTATAAACGCTATAGCAGCCTCTATCTCATCTCCAATTTTAAGCGTGTCACTATCAACGCTTCCAAGATCTTCTTTGCGAATAAGCGCATCAACGTTATTTCCAAGCTCAACAAAAACGCCAAAGTCTTTAATATCACGGATAGTACCTTTAACGATATCTCCGATATTAAATTTGCTGGCAAATTCCTCAACAGGACTTTTAACAAGATCTTTTAAGCTAAGAGAAATTTTTTGCTCTGCATCATCGATCTTAATGATCTTAACTTCAAGCTCATCTCCGACTTTAAACATGTCTTTACACTTGTTGTTTCTATCCCATGAAGCATCTTCATTATGAAGTAGTCCTTCAACGCAATCAATGCGAACAAATGCACCAAAATTTGTTACTGTCGTTACTACACCTTTTACAACATCACCCTCTTTAAATTTTGCTTTAAATTCATCAAAAGGTTTAGGAAGTAAATTTTTAAGACTAACTCTTAAACGATGTCCCTTAGCGTCGATCTCTATAACCTCTACATCGATCTCTTCGCCTTCGGAGATGTGATCTTTTGGATTTTTAATGTTTTTATCCCATGAAATTTCAGAAATATGTAAAAATCCCTCTATATCATTACCAAGATCTACGAAAGCACCGTATGGCTCGATATTGCTAACGATAACTTTAATAGTATCGCCAACTTCTAGACCATCTTTTATCTCTTCCCAAGGATTTGGCATAGCAGCTTTGATAGATAATGATAAATGACGTTTTTCATTATCGTAGCTAATAACTTTAACAGGAACTTTATCGCCCTCTTTATATAAAGAATTTGGATTTACCGGACCTTTGTAGCTGATCTCACTATAGTGAACAAGACCATCAACTCCGCCAACATCAACAAACATACCGTAAGTTGTTATTTTTTTAATAGTTCCCTCAAGCACATCGGTATTATCAACTATGCTTGATAAAGCCTCTTTGCGTTTTCTGCGCTCATCATCTAAAATTTTCTTGCGAGATACAACTATGCTTTGCTCATCTTTATCTACTTTTATAACTCTTACTTTGCAACTTTTACCAACAACATCATTTGTGTTTTTAAAGCCACTTTGAGTTTTAGGTAGGAAAAATTCAATACCATTTGCATCAACAGCGATAAATCCACCCTTGTTTTTATTTATGATTTTTACGTCAATCTCGCCTGAATTTTCAGGATCAAAAAAGTCTATAAAGGCTTTTACTTTCTCTTTTCTAAGAGCTTTTTTGTGTGACAAAACAGGTCTTCCACTGCGTGAACCAGTTATGGCAACCTTGATAGTATCGCCAACTTTATACATTAAATTTCCATCTGCGTCAGTGATCTCAGAAATATTTAAAATACCTTCTGATTTCTTACCTACGTTTACAGAAACCTCTTCGCCTTTTATATCGACGATAACACCGTCACTATCCTCTTCAGTCTTTTTAAAAGACTCCTCTAACATCGCAGCAAAATCTTCTTCTTCATTTGCTTCAATTTGAACGTTTTTGTTCACAGCCATCTTGGTCCTTTTTATGTTTTTTTATGCCACGCAGGGCAAAGTATTTTATTATATTTAATAATCGCTTATTTGCGGTTGAATTTCAAGAAAATTTATTGCGGGGAATTTATATTTTTTCTATTTTATTAACAACTTTTTGAATGATCCAATCAGGAGTGCTAGCTCCCGCGCTAATCCCACAAAGCTCTTTGTTTTTAAACCACTCTTTATCGATCTCATCTTCGCTCTCGATAAGATAGCTATCTTTGCAGAAATTTTTAGATATTAAGTAAAGTTGTTTTGTGTTTGAGCTGTTCTTGCCGCCGATAATAATCATAATGTCGGCTCTTTTTGAAAGCTCTTTTGCTGCTTCTTGGTTTTCAAAAGTTGCATTGCAGATTGTATTAAAAACACGAACTTCTTTAACTCTAAGCATGAGATAATTCACAATTTGCATAAATTTTTCAACTTTGCGCGTTGTCTGACTAACTACGGCTACTTTTTGTTTTAGTTTGATATCATCTAGCTCATTTTCTTCAAGCACTACAAAAACACGCCCATGAGAGTATGATTTTACGCCTTTGACCTCTGGGTGATTTTCATCGCCAAATATCACTATATCATAACCCTCTTCGCTCATTCGTTCACAAATTTGTTGAGGCTTGGTTACAAATGGACAAGTCGCGTCTATCACATCAATACTACTTTGTTTGAGCTTAGCAAGATCGTCTTTTGTTATACCGTGTGTTCTAATGATAGCTTTTCTTTCATCACTTAGCTCATTTATGCCGTTTAGTGTCTTGACATTAAAATTTATGGCAAGGCGGTTTATCTCTTCGTTGTTGTGTATCAAAGGTCCTATAGTGGCGGCATTTCCTGCGCTTTCTGCGATTTTTATCGCCCTTTTTACGCCAAAACAAAAACCGTAACTACTAGCAAGTTCAATCTTCAACGCTAACGCCTATCTTTCTTAAAATACTTACAAAATTTGGAAAAGATGTTGCGATAAATTCGCTTTTTTCTACCATCATGCCACATTTTAAACCAAGGATAGCAAAACTCATGGCTATACGGTGATCACCGTGACTATCGATAATAGCACTGCTTGCAACCCCTCCTGTAATCTCAAATCCATCATCTAGTTCTTTTGCATCTATACCGCATTTGCGAAGTCCTGCAACAGTTACAGCTATACGGTCGCACTCTTTAACACGAAGTTCTTTCGCATTTCTTAGCACGCTTGTGCCTTGTGCATTTGCAAAAGCTATGGCAAGAGCCGGTGCCTCATCAATCAACCAAGATATATTTTCACTAACATCAACCGACTTCAAAGGAGCATATTTGATTTCAATTTCGCCGATCGTTTCATATTTATCAGAAAGCTCTTTTATCTTAATATCCGCACCCATTTTTTGCAAAACCCTATAAGCTTCAATACGAGTTTTGTTTAAAAGTATATTTTTTAAAACAATATGCGACCCAGGAATTATCGATGTGGCAACAGCAAAGAAAAATGCCGAACTAGGATCATTTGGCACATCTATGTCAAGAGGAGAAAGCGGCTTTTTCATCGCTTCTAGCGTGATATTTAACCCATCACTTTTTATATTAGCACCCATCCCTTTTAACATTCTTTCCGTATGATCACGACTTAATTCATCCTCGCTGAATTCACATCCATTTGAATAAAGCGCAGCAAGAAGCAGTGCGCTTTTTATCTGTGCTGAAGCGACCGGACTTTTATAATTAAATCTATCAAGCTTTTTACCGCGTATGCAAAGTGGAGCCAAATCACCGTTTTTTACTCCATCTATCTTAGCGCCCACTGCCATAAGCGGCTTGCCAACACGAGCCATTGGTCGCTTGTTTAAATACTCATCTCCGCTTAAAACAAAAAACCCATCTTGAGCGGCTAAAAGCCCCATAAAAATACGCATCGCAGTACCGGAATTTCCGCACTCAAGTACGGAATTTGGTTCGCAAATTTTACTTGGTGGAGTGATGAGTATCTCATCACCGTTATCTTGCACCTTTGCACCTAGTTTTTGTACTATTTGTAGTGTATTTAGAGTATCTTCGGCGCGTAAAAAATTTCTAACACGTGAAGGCTTGTCACTTAAAAGCGAAAATATCGCACTTCTATGCGAGATAGACTTGTCTGAAGCCACACGATCTAGCGTTATATTTATAGGTTCTTTTAAAATACAAATTTTCATCTTATACCTATATTTAATTTTTCTTTCAAGCTCACTAAAATTTTATCCATAAGCGCATTAATCTCCTCGTCCTCAAGGGTTTTTTGCATATCTTGGAATGTAAATTTAATGCTTATACTTGATGCATTCTCAAGTCCTGTTCCACGGTAAATATCTACAGGCAAAAATTCTTTTAACTCTTTAAGCTCTAAATTTTTTATACATTCGTAAATTTTTGCAAACTCAAAACCATCAGGAACTACAAGGCTTAAGTCTCTACTCACGCTTGGGAATTTAGAGTATGCATTTGCTTTAATGCTTACAAATTTTAACTTATCAAATTCTATCTCACAAAAATATGTCTTTGGTAGATCTCTTGAGTCCTCTACTCTAATATCAACACGTCCGATATAGCCGATAACTTCTCCGTTTTGACAAATTTTAGCTTGCTCGTAAGGGCTTAAAAATTTCTTCTCATCGCTTGCTATTAGCTCAAATTTCCCAACCACATCTTGAGCCATTGCAGCAAATGAATAAAAACTTATCTCCTCACCCTTTGCACCGTTTATCAAAGTAGCCTCTTTTGCAAGTCCACACACCACAAACGCAATGTTTGAGCTTTGAACTCCATCTTTGTTAAATACCTCGCCTAACTCAAAAAGCCTGACTGATTTTTTAGAATTTTTGATATTTCTTTCGCAAGAATTTAGCATGTGATTTAGCAGTGTTGGTCTAAGCATGTTAAGTTCGTTGTTTATTGGATTTGCTATCTGAACTTTACAAGGCTCAAAACCTAACTTGGCTAGCCTATCAGCATCATCAAAAACATAATGAATACTCTCGAAAAATCCACAATCCGCCGCACGCTTTCTTAAATTTAAAGAATTTTTATAATTTATATAAGTATTTGTTAAACGATTTTGTTCTGCAAAAACAAGCGGAACGGAGGTGATATTATCAATGCCTACGATACGAACGATCTCTTCGCAAATATCGTGAGAATTTAGTATATCGTGACGGAAAAAAGGAACTTTTACGTTAATACTTTCTTGTTCGACATTTACGCTAACTTCAAAGCCTAATTTCTTTAAAATTTTAACTATATCATTACGAGCGATCTCTTGTCCGATCATATTTTTAAGCTCGTTTAAAGAGATGCTTAGTGTCACTTGCTCTTCTCTCATAGTTGATTGTTGCGAGCCGGCAAAGAGGCTTAAATTTTTATGAGAAGACAATCTTTTAAAAAGGTAATCAGCGCCATAAGCAAGATTTGGCTCACTTCCGCGAGTAGATCTATAAACATGGTCTCCTTTTGGTAAATTTTTATTTTCACCGATAGTTTCAGCAAGCACAGAAGGGACTGAGTAGTTTGCTTCGATGATTACAAATTTTGAGTTCTCATCAAGCATGCTACATTCGTCTTGATAAATTCCTGTTATGCCTAAATTTTTACCATTACAACTTACATAAGACTCTCCGTGCTTTCCGTTTTTAATGTCAAAAACCACGCGCTCGTCCACTCCGCCAAGTTTAGCGTAATCATACGCCTTAAATAATACACCGGTGCAATGCGTAACATAATCAAGCAATCTTTCAACTACATTTGTCTTTTTGCTTTCTATCAAGGCAAGACGCAAACGAGTTAATAAATTTTCATTTATATCGCCCTTGATCTCAAACGCACGATATAAAAATGAGCTTTTTTGCCCCTCATCCGCTCTTGTTGCCACAACTCTGCCTATGCCGAGCAAATTTTCTCCATCTTCATATGGTAAATTTTCTCTTGGACTAAGATCAAGTGCAGCGCAAATTTCACGAGCTATGCCATTTATGCTTTGGCAGTCGCCTCTATTTGCCGTGATATCTACTTCTATAATAGCATCTTTAAAAATTTCAAATTGATTTAAACTTGCACCCAGTTTTAACGCTCCGATACTTTCGTCAAGCACCATGATCCCGTCATTTATCTTAACCATACCAAGTTCGGTAGATGAGCAGATCATGCCACAACTTTCTATGCCGCGAAGTTTTGCTTTTTTTATCTCAAGCCCATTCGGCATAACAGTACCTATAAGCGCAACTGGGACAAACTGACCAGCGGTGACGTTTTTTGCTCCGCAAACAATTTGCAAAATTTCGCCTCCGACATCGACTTGGCATACATTTAGTTTGTCGGCATCTGGATGTTTTTCTTTATTTATCACATATCCCACAACTATACTATCTGGGATCTTGATCTCCTTATAACTATCAACCTCAAGTCCTATAGAATTTAATGTCTTTAAAAGTGTTTCACCGCTAATATTTTTAAGATCAACCCACTCATTTAGCCAGCTTTTTGATATTATCATTTAAATTGCTCCATTAATCTTAAATCTCCTTCAAACAAAGAGCGCAAATCAGGCACGCGGTGCAACAACATCGCAAAACGCTCAACTCCAAGACCAAATGCATATCCGCTTACATTTTTATACCCGACCGCGTTAAATACATTTGGATCAACAACACCACATCCCAGCACCTCAAGCCAGCCGGTATGCTTGCACACTCTACAACCCTCTTGTTGGCAAAATATACAACTAATGTCAACCTCTGCACTTGGCTCGGTAAATGGGAAAAAGCTAGGGCGAAAACGCACTTTTACATCGCCAAACATATGTTTTAAAAATTGTTCTAACATGCTTTTTAAATTTGCAAAACTCACCTTATCTCCGTCTTCCACAACAAGTCCTTCGACTTGATGAAACATCGGAGTATGAGTAAGATCCATATCGCGACGAAAAACAGTTCCTGGAGCTATCATGCGGATAGGAGGCTTGTTTGCAAGCATGGTTCTAACTTGCACAGGACTTGTGTGCGTGCGAAGAAGTCTAAAGTCGTTTAGATAAAACGTATCTTGCATATCTCTTGCCGGGTGGTATTTTGGCAAATTTAGAGCTTCAAAGTTATGAAAATCATCCTCTATCAAAGGACCGGTCTCGAGTGAGAAATTTTGTAACATAAAGTACTCGATAATCCTATCCATCGTAGCCATAACAGGATGTAGTGCTCCGGTTGAAATAGGCTCATTAAATAGCGTAATATCAACGGCTTCACTTTTCATTTTTAAAGCAACTTCAAGCTCACTAAGTTCGCTTTTTCTAGTTTCGATAAGCGCACCCAATTCATCGCGTTGTTTATTTAAAAGAGCGGCAAATTCTTTCTTTTCGTCTTCGGGCATATACTTAAGCTTAGCAAATCCCTCCGATAAAATTCCTTTTTTGCCAAAAATCTCAACTCGAACTTTTTCAAGATCCGCAAGTGTTTGACACTCGTTTTTTATCCTATTTACAAATTCTTCCAATTTTAAGCCTTTAAAATTTTTAATAGATTGTATAGAAAAATGTTTAAAAGATAGATAAAATACCTTTATTTGGTGCTTAAAAATTTAAATTTTAAGTGCCTCTTTGATATAATTATGCAAATTTACTAAGGAGTTAAAATGACAATATTTGAAAAAATAGTCGCAGGTGAAATTCCTTGCAACAAAGTCCTGGAAAACGATAAATTTCTTGCTTTTCACGATATCAATCCAAAAGCGCCGATACACATCTTAATAATCCCTAAAAAACATTTTGAAAATATTCAAGAGATGGAGCCTGAACTTATGGGAGAAATGCTACTTTTTATCCAACAAGTAGCAAGACTAATGGGTGTAGACAAGAGCGGTTATCGCTTGGTTACAAACTGCGGTGAAAACGGTGGTCAAGAGGTTATGCATCTTCACTTCCATATGCTTGGTGGCGCAAAATTAGGCTGGGTAGACAGCGCTACTGATCCACAATCAACATTTTAAAATTTTACTCCTAAATTTTCATAAATTTTAGCTTTCTTGCTTTTATTTTTTAAATTTAGGGGGTTACCGCTTTTTATGATAAAAATTTTTCCAACATATTTATAAGTCGTGCTTTAAAGCATGCCATTTGCATAACTGTCTAAAGCTCTCATGCTAACGCCATCTTTTACCTCAAAATCTAACACATTTTACCGGTCTCATTATCAACTAAGCCTCATGCTTGTCTTTGGCTACGCTAAAGCCCACAAAATAGCGTAAAGCCATATTGCGTTCATTGTATTGGGTTAAATTTTAACTCATCCCCTTTGATATTATTTTCGGATAGAAGCTCATGATTTTTATTTTGATTTGTTAAAAAAATTGTTTTGCATTTTTAAAGCAGTATCATAAAATCGACAAATTTAAACCTTTTGGAGACTAAAATTTGGTAATAAAATCGTGAAATTTGAGTGTAATATAAATTTTAGAAATAATGTAGTACTTTTGGGCTAAAATTTAGCCCAAAATTTTATTATAAAAGTGAATTTATAAGATCCTTCATGTCGGCAACGATCGGCTCAATACCTCTTTCGCCGTTTATCACATGAAGCAGACTTTTGCCTTTATAAAATTCGCGTATAGCCACGATTGGCTCTAGGTAAACTTTCATGCGATTGCTAAACACTTCATTGTTATCATCAGCGCCGCGTGCACGACCTAAAACACGCTCTCTAGCTACATCCTCGCTAACATCAACTTCTATAACGCCTTTTAAGACGATCTCATTTTGCGCTGCTAGAACTTTATCAAGTTCGCTCATTTGCTCTACGCTTCTTGGATATCCATCTATTACTACATTTGGCGTTTTGGCGCTTTTGATAGCTGAAACTATAGTGTTTACAACTACTTCAAGAGGGACCAAATTTCCTTTTGATATGAAGCTGTCTATAAGTTTGCCAAGCTCACTTCCGCTTGCAACTTCCGCACGTAGTAAATCGCCTGTAGAAAAGTGCGTAAAGCTCTCGTCAGCCTTTGCGATCAAGTCCGCGTCTGTTGTTTTACCGCTACCAGGAGCGCCGATGATTAAAAATAGTTTTTTCATTTTCTTTCCTTTTACGGCTTGCACCGCTTTGCTATGTGTTGCTGGATTTAAATTTTACTCCACAGACTTTTTGCCTAACACAAGCTTAAATTTAAGATCCATAGCCTAGCTTTTTTGTTTTACTACGCCAACAACAAGCAGAAGCGATGCCTCGCCTTTAAATTTTTATAATTTGCCTAATTTAAATATTATTAGGTAAAAAATCCTATCAATAATAGGCTTTGCGCCGAAAACCTTTCATAGGATTTATCATTTGCGACTAAAATTCGCTATTTATTTAGCTTCTTAAGCTTGCTTTTCTTTCTCTCTAAGTCTTAGCCCAAGCTCTCTTAACTGCTCGCTATTTGCCTCACTTGGTGCTTTTGTAAGCGGGCATTGGGCGCGTTGGGTTTTAGGGAAAGCTATAACATCTCTAATGCTGGTTGATTTGGTTGCTAGCATTATAAGGCGGTCAAATCCTATCGCAATACCACCGTGTGGTGGCGCACCAAAGCTTAGCGCATCAAGCAAGAAGCCAAATTTCTCACGTTGCTCTGCCTCATCTATACCAAGTAGCTTAAATACTTTTTGCTGAACATCATTTTTGTGAATTCTCACAGATCCGCCACCTAACTCAAAGCCGTTTAATACAACGTCGTGAGCAACAGACAGTATGTCTTCTAAATCCTCTTCATCTATATTTTTTGGCATAGTGAATGGATGGTGCATTGCCGAGTAGCTTCCGTCATCATTTTGCTCAAACATCGGGAAGTCAAGCACCCATAAGAACTCCATTTTTTCCTGATCGATTATACCCATTTGCTCGGCTAGGAAAATTCTAAAGCGTCCCATATAGTCAAGCACGACCTTTTTCTTACCTGCGCCAAAGAATACGACGTCGCCGACCGCTAGCTCGCATCTTGAGACGATCTCATTTAGATCACTTTCTGAGAAAAATTTACAAAGTGGTCCTTTTAAACCATCCTCTTTCATTTGGAAGTATCCTAGGCCTTGAGCGCCAAATTTACGGACAAATTCCTCAAATCTGTTCATCTCGCGCTTGCTAAATATATTATCTCCATTTGGAACTTTTAGCGCTTTTATGCGGTTACGCTTAGCATCTTTTGCGATAGAACTAAAAATTTCATTTGTAGAACGCTCAAAAATATCAATAACATCAATCATTTTAAGATCATATCTCAAGTCGGGTTTATCGCTTCCGTATGTTTCGGTAGCCTCTTTGTAGCTCATACGACGAAACGGTGTTTTAACCTCATATCCGCAAGCGGCAAAGATATCTTTTAGCATGTTTTCAGCCATATTTAGGATATCTTCTTGCTCGGTAAAGCTCATTTCAACGTCGATTTGCGTAAATTCAGGCTGTCTATCGGCGCGCAAGTCCTCGTCACGGAAGCATTTTGCTATTTGGAAGTATTTATCAAATCCGGAGCACATTAAAAGCTGTTTAAAAAGTTGCGGGCTTTGCGGAAGTGCGTAAAATTGTCCAGGATAAACACGACTTGGGACAAGATAGTCACGTGCGCCTTCGGGTGTTGCGCGGGTTAAGATAGGTGTTTCAAATTCTATAAAGCCCATTTTGCTTAGGCTGTTTCTAGCTGCTATCGCTGCCGCCGAGCGCATTTTAAATATATTTTGCAATCTCTCATTTCTAAGATCAAGGAAGCGGTATTTGAGGCGGATATCCTCATTTACGCTTTCGTCGCCTATCATAAATGGCAACGCCTCACTTGGATTTTCAACTATTAATTCACTTACCACAACTTCGATATCACCTGTTTTTAAGCGTGGGTTTACAAGTCCTTCGCCACGCGCGCGCACTTTACCTTTTATGCGTAAAACATACTCGTCACGCACCTTTGAAGCAGTTTCGTGAGCTGTCTTGCTATCTGCCGGATCGCATACAAGCTGTATAAGACCAGTGCGGTCGCGAAGATCGAAAAATATAACTCCACCGTGATCCCTATAAGTATTGACCCAACCACAAAGCGTAACCTCTTTGCCGATATCTTCTTTGTTCAAATCGGCGCAATAATGGCTTCGCATTCAAACTCCTTTAAATTTCAGTTTAAAACCCCTGATTATACTAAAATTTTGCTTTTGCACAGCTTTGTTATTTGTTAAATTAAAATATGATAAAATCAACTCATGAAAATTTTAGGTATACACAATATAAAAAAAGTCGGTATAGTCGCAAAAGTAAACGCCGAATTTATACAAAATTTAAATGTTATAAGCGAAATTTTAAATAAATTTAATATTGAAATTTTACTTGAAAACAGTTGTGCAAAAGCTGTAAACAAAAACGGATACGATCTAAATTCCTTAGCCTTGCAAAGCGATTTTATCATCTGTTTAGGAGGCGACGGAACCATCATCAGCGTTTGTCGCAAAAGCGCTGAGATTTCTCCTTTTATTCTAGGTATCCATGCTGGAAGACTTGGTTTTTTAACAGAAATCACGATGCAAGATTGCGAGTGGTTTTTTGATGAATTTTTTAAAGGAAATTTCATAGTTGAAGAGCCACACATGCTTGACGTAAGACTTAATAAAAACGGCAAAATAACACACAAAGTAGCATTTAACGATGCAGTTATCATGCGACCAAAACCGGCTTCTATAGCAAACGTCGAAGCTTTTTTAAACAAAAAATACTTTAACACATACTTTGGTGACGGCATCATCGCTAGCACTCCGATCGGCTCAACGGCTTACAACATGAGTACTGGCGGAGCTATCATCTATCCACTTAGTAATGTTTTTTCGCTAACTCCGATCTGCTCACACTCTCTAACGCAACGCCCCATAATCATGCCTAAAAATTTAACGGTCGAGCTAAAAGCCTATAAAGACGAGGTGCTTGTAATAGACGGTCAAGATACCTTTAAAATGAAAGACTACGAGAGCGTTTGTGTAGGTCTTAGCGACAAAAAGGCAAAATTAATACGCCATGTATCAAGGGATTATTTTCAAATTTTAAAAGAAAAACTTCATTGGGGTCATAATGATTGAGCGAATTTTAATTAAAGATTATCTTAATTTTAGTAATGTAGAGTTAAATTTCAAAGATGGGCTTAGTGTCTTTACCGGTGTTAGCGGCGCCGGCAAGTCGGTGCTTATGAGTGCTATAATGGCTATTTTTGGCTTAAAAGACAGCGAAGCAAGAGTCATAGAAGCTGACATCGACCATAAATTTGATATGGATGAATTTGGTATCGAAAACGAACCCATAAATAACTTCAAACTTATCAAAGATAAAGCGACTCGTTACTTTATAAATTCCCAGTCTGTTTCAAAGAAAAATTTAGCAAAAATAGCAAAAGAGCATATCAAATATCTCTCGGCAAAAGAGATAAACGAGTTTGAAAATGAGAGATTTTTAAATTTACTCGACTTTTTGGAGTGCAAAAAAGAGCCCAAATTTAAAGCTTTAAAGGAGGAATTTAAAGACAAATTTGAAGAGTTTATCAAAATAAAAAAAGAGCTAAATTCCATCTTAGAAGATGAAAAAAAGGTTGAAGAGCTAAAAGAATTTGCTGCTTTTGAGATAAACAAGATAGAAAGCGTAAGCCCAAAAATAGGTGAATTTGACGAGCTGATGGATATTAAAAAACGTCTTAGTAAAAAAGATAAGATAAATGAAGCATGGAATAAAGCAGAAGCGATATTTAGCACGGAAAAGGCTGTTATTGACGCACTTCATATAAGCGATATTGACGTTAGTTTTTTTGAAGAAACCATGAATGAGCTTAGGATCGTAAGAGACAACTTAAACATGGACGAGCTTGAGGATATCGATATCGAAGCAGTGCTTGATAGGATCGAGGCGTTAAATTCTATCGTGAAACGCTACGGCAGCATAGAAGAAGCGCTTCAAACACTTGAAAAAAGAAAGATCGAGCTTAATAAGTATGAAAACATAAGTTTTGAAAAGGGTCAATTAGAGCAGAAATTTAAACAAACAAGCTCGGAAATAAACAAACTGGCTAAAAATTTGAACAAAGCTAGAAAACGAAATTTAACAGAGCTTGAAAATTTGATAAATTCCTACTTAAAAGAGCTTTACATGAGTGAGATTTCACTCTTTATAGAGCCAAAAGCTCTTGACGAACTAGGCATGGACGAGATTATTTTAAAGCTAAATGAAACTGCTCTTAAAAATTTAAGTTCAGGCGAACTAAACCGTTTAAGACTAGCATTTATAGCAAGTGAAACACAGATAACACAAGAGGGAAACGGAGTTATAATTCTAGATGAAATAGATGCAAATTTAAGTGGAAAAGAGGCGATGAGTATCGCAAATGTCCTGTTAAAACTAGCCAAATTTTATCAAATTTTTGCCATCTCACACCAACCACAACTTAGCTCAAAGGCAAATTCTCACTTCTTGGTTGAGAAAAACGGCGAAATTTCAACCGTTAAAGAGCTTGAAAAAGGCGAAAGAGCAAACGAGCTAGCACGTATGATAAGTGGCGAGCACATCAGCAAAGAAGCTATGGAATTCGCAAGAGGGCTTTTGAAGTAGTAAGTTAAAATTTATTTTTAAGTTACATAAAATAAAAATTCGATAAAATTGAAAGTTACAAATTTTAGATTAGATAGGTAGACAAATGGAAAAAATTCTAGTAGTTGACGACAATAAAGCTTTAGCAAAACTAGTAGTAAAACAGATGGAAAAAAACGTAACCGACATGCTAGTAGACGTTGCGTATGACTTTGCTCAAGCCAAACAACTCATAAAAGACAACCAAGATGAATACTTTATGGCTCTGCTTGATCTAAATTTACCAGACGCTCCAAATGGCGAGATAGTTGATTATGTATTATCCAAAGGAATTCCTGCAATAGTCTTAACCGGCAGTCTTGATGAAGAGACAAAATCAACATTTATACATAAAGATATCGTAGACTATGTCTATAAAGGCAATATGGACGATATAAATTACATATTTAACATGATAAACAGGCTAAGTAAAAACAGACAATACAAAGTCCTAGTCGTAGAGGACTCCATGCCTTTTAGAAATAACCTAAAAAAAATATTAACAAGCCTTCAATTCCAAGTTCTAACCGCTGCTCACGGCGAAGAGGCGATGAATTACTTTGCCGATAATCCAGACATCAAACTTATAATCGCAGACTACAGAATGCCTGTCAAAGACGGTCTTGAGATACTAAAAGATATACGTAAAGAATACGATAAAAACAAAATAGGCGTAATAATCCTAACCTCGCCTGACGAGCATGTAAGCGCAGCTACTTTTCTTAAAAGTGGTGCAAACGACTTTATAGCAAAGCCTTTTGGCAAAGAGGAGTTGATATGTCGTGTAAATAACACCATCGAAGCCATGGAAAATATCAACAAAATCGCAAATTTTGCTAACAAAGACTTTCTAACTGGAGTATATAATAGAAGGTATTTCTACTCCGATATGAACGAATACCTAGCCATGATCCAAGACACTGATGAGCCTTATGCAGTCGCCATGATTGACATAGATCGTTTTAAACACATAAATGACGCTTATGGACACGAGGCTGGGGATAAGGTTTTACAATACCTTTCAAAAAAACTGATAGACGAAACAAAAGACAAAGATTTGGTTGCGCGTTTTGGCGGAGATGAACTTTGCGTAGTTTTAAAAAATACAAGCAATGAAGACGCAGTCAAATTTTTCGTAAATTTAAGAACAAGCATAGCTTCTCATAAAATTTCACTCAAAAAAGATACGATAGAATTTACAGTATCTATAGGTCTTACTTTTGGTGGAAACGACTATAGTGTAGACGAAATTTTGGAGCTAGCGGACGAGGCTTTATATATTGCAAAAGAGAGTGGAAGAAATCGCATCGAGGTTACTAAGTGATCATTGACACACATTGTCACTTAAGCGATACTTGCTACGATAACGACCTAGACGCCGTTATATCTAATGCTATAAATTCGGATGTGATTGGCTTTATACTTCCGGGTGCTGATGTTAATGATTTACCAAAAGCGGCTAGAATATCGCAAAAATACAAAAATGTCTATTTTGCCGTTGGTGTTCATCCATACGACATAAGAGGCTATAACGAAGAGACCTTACGCAAATTTGCCTCGCATGAAAAATGTGTAGCTATCGGCGAATGTGGGCTTGATTATTTCCGTTTACCAAAAGACGAGATGGAAAAGATAACCGAAAAAGAGGAGCAAAAACGTGTTTTTCTAGCTCAACTTGAACTTGCAGTTGAGTTAAACAAACCCGTTATACTTCACATCCGTGATGCAAACGAGGATTGCTACAATGTTCTAAAAGAGTATGCGCCAAGGCTTACGGCAGGAGCTGTTTTGCACTGCTACAACGCTTCGCCATTACTTTTAGAACTTGTAAAATTTGGAAATTTTTACTTTGGCATAGGTGGTGTTTTAACCTTTAAAAACGCTAAAAATTTGGTTGAAATTTTACCAAACATACCAAAAGATAGGATAGTTATAGAAACCGATGCTCCATATCTTACCCCAGAACCTTATCGCGGTAAGAGAAACGAGCCGATGTTTACGACATTTGTTGCTAAAAAGATAGCTGAAATTCTAAGCCTTAGCGAGAGCGAAGTTAAAGAACTTACCTCAAGCAATGCCAAAAGATTATTTAAGTGTTTTGACACGTAAAAAAGGACAAAAATGAAAGCCATGCTTAAAATTTTTATGATATTTGCCTGTGCGATAAGCTTATTTGCAAATACATCCGATAGAGATTTTTATGAAGCTCAAGTTAAAATTTTAAAAGAGCTTGATATAAATCCTAGCTTTATAAAAACTTCATACTATACAAATATGAAAAAAAGCATAAAAAATTCCCACATCAAGACTTTTACGGATGCTCTTAAAAACGGATATGTCTATATTCCGATGATTAAAGAGCATATACAAAACTCAAAAGTCCCCGACTCGTTTTTCTATCTTGCGATGATAGAATCTGGCTTTTCAAACCATACGGTTTCAAAAGCAAAAGCTGCCGGGATGTGGCAATTTATGCCAAAAACAGCCAAAATGCACGGACTTAACATAAACGAATATGTTGATGAAAGAAGAGACCCATTTGCTTCAACAAAGGCGGCAACAACATATCTAAGCACGCTTAAAAAGCAATTTGGCAAATGGTACCTAGCCGCAATGGCCTATAACTGTGGCGATGGATGTCTTTCTAAGGCTATAAAAGCCGCCGGCACAGATGATCTTGCGACGCTTATAGATCCTCAGAAAAAATACCTTCCACCAGAAACTAGACAGTTTGTCATTAAGATTTTAAGAGCGGCATATATCGCGAGAGAGACAAATTTCTTGCTTTCTAAGGACTCGTCGCTACTAAATCCAAAAGGTGGGCTAAAGCTTGTTCAAGTAACAGTTCCTGGAGGAACTAATCTAATGCACGTAGGTGACGGCATAGGTTTAAGCCTTAAAAAAATGAAAACAAATAATCCACATTTAAAATATGTATTTACCGAGCCTAACTTAAAAAATACCTATGTGTATATACCTGAAAACAAAAAAGAGATTTTCTCACAAAATTTTAAACCGCTTACAGGCAAGAAAGACTTTTTTGCATATACAGTAAAAAGAGGAGATACGCTTTTAGCTATAGCTAAAAAAACCGGCGTAAGTCATAAGGCCATAAAAGATTTTAACGAGCTTAAAACAAATGCTATTTCTCAAAACCAAAAGCTAATAATCCCTCGCTCAAAAGATAATTCTATACAAAACTACACTGTGCAAAACGGCGAAACACTTGCTGAAATTTCAAAGAAATTTAATGTCAAAGAAAAAGATATCCGCGATGCAAATTCTTTAGCTAGCTCAAATTTAAATGCCGGAGAAAGCATTGTCATACCTTAATATCAAATTTGCGATACCTGTATTTATAATATTTTTATTCACCGGATGTTCTTGGAGCGGTGCTCCATTTACTCCAAGTGGGCCGACTAGCGTTAAGCCAAACAACTCTCCCGCCGTTCAAAGAGCGACAATGCGCCCATACACCATAAACGGCAAAACTTACTACCCGACAGTAGTAAGTGTCGGAGATAGAGCAAGCGGCATAGCAAGCTGGTATGGACCAAATTTCCACGGCAAAAAAACATCAAATGGCGAAATTTACAACATGCACAATATGACGGCCGCACATAAGACATTGCCGATGAACACCGTGCTAAAAGTTGTAAATTTAAGAAACCAAAAAAACGTAATCGTGCGTATAAATGACCGTGGTCCATTTGTGGGAGATAGGGTTATAGACCTTTCAAAGGCTGCAGCAACAAAGCTTGACATGATAGCTGCAGGAACTGCTCCTGTTAGTATGGAAGTTATAGGTTTTAACGCGCAAACCATGACAGTGCCGGTTCAAACACAAAGTCCTAAACAACAGCAAACAGGCGTTTCGATATCAGCTCAACAAAGCTTTATCGGTGGCGAATTTATGGTGCAAATCGGTGCCTTTAAAAACCAAAGCGGTGCAAATAGATACCAGCAAGAGCACAGAAGTATCGACGGATATAAATCTGTGGTTAAAAGCTTCATGCTAGACGGCGAGACAATATATCGCGTATTTTTAAGCGGATTTAGAAGCGAAGATGAAGCTAGAGACTATGCTAGAAGCGGAAAATTTGTAGGTGCATTTATCGTAAGAGGATAAAAATGAAAGATGAAATTTTAAAAACACAACGAACAACAAAAGAAACTGACATAAACGCAGAGCTTAAGCTTTACGGCAATGGAAAATGCGAAATTTCAACAGGTATTGGTTTTTTTGACCACATGCTTGAAGCATTTGGCAAACATGCCCTGCTTGACCTTAAGATAACCTGCAAGGGCGATACGCATGTTGATTTTCACCATAGTGTTGAAGATGTGGGTATCGTTATAGGCTCGCTTTTAAAAGAGACGATCTATCCGGTTAGTGGCGTAGAACGCTTTGGAGATAGCGTTGTTGTTATGGACGAAGCAGCAGTTAGTTGCGCGCTTGATCTTAGCAACAGAGCATTTTTAGTCTATGAAAATTTAGACGAAAAAGGCAAGATAGGTGAATTTGACATAGAGCTTGCCGAGGAATTTTTTAGAGCGGTTGCGATGAACGCAAACATAACGCTACATATCGCAAAAATAAGAGGCAAAAATAACCATCATATTATCGAAGCTACATTTAAAGCCTTTGCGGTAGCTCTTAGACGCGCACTTAGCAAAAATAACCGCATAGCCACTCCAAGCACGAAAGGTGTTTTATGATAGATATTATTTTTTTAGATATTGACGGCTGTATGACCGACGGCAAGATCGTATATGATGCAAAAGGTGAACTTTTAAAGTCATTTGACGTAAAAGACGGCTGGGCGATAGAGAGTTGGTTAAAACTTGGTAAAAAAGTAGCCATCATAACAGGCAGAAAGTCAGAAATCGTAGAGCGAAGAGCCGAAGATCTAAAGATCACACACGTTTATCAAGGCGTTGGAGATAAACTAGAAGTTGCCAAAGAGATACTTAAATTTGAAGGTCTTAGTTTTGAAAACGCAGCCGCCATCGGCGATGACTACAATGACTACAAAATTTTAAATGCCGTGGCTTGGAGTTTTAAACCAAAAGATGCGATAAAAGATCTTGAAGTAAGGACAAAGCTTAAGCACAAAGGCGGCAACGGTGCAGTTAGAGAGATGATAGAAATGCTCATTGAAGCCGAGAATTTAAAGAGCGAGTGGTCTAAACGTTGGTTATAAAAATTTTTTATTTCGTCGTTGCTGTTTTTAGTGCAGTGATGATATTTTTGGCGTTACAAGATCCGTATTTTGCCGAGCAATTTAAACGCGACATGAGTGTTTCAAACATGCAGATGAACGATGTAGTTAATCACGAGATAAACTCAAGTATAGTAAGTGGAATTTACGAAGCTGATGAAGTAAATAGATACGCCAAAAAGGATGAATTTTTAAAATTTAAAGCCGACATTATAAGGGGAAATTTAAATCACAAAATGAGTTCTGACGTAGCCATTTCACAGGGTAACTTGTTTATATTTAAAGGCAATGCCAAGTATGATAATAACGAGAGTTTGAACTTTATCTCAGAAGAAATTTTGTATAATCTCAAAACCAAAATCGTAGCTTCAAAGGTTGATTTTGTGATGACGCAAAATGGCGACAAGATAACTGGCAACAGCATAACATATAACACAAACAAAAAACAGACGCAAATAAAAGGGTTAAAAGCATGGATAGAGCAAGAGCGGGATTGATACTGGGATTAATCCTAAGCTTCACAAGTCTTAGCGCAGAACAAGTAGAGATCACTTCGGATAGTTTTTTCGCCGATGAAAATAAACAAATAAGCGAATTTAAAGGCAATGTTCATATAAAAAAGGGCTCTTATGATGAGCTTTTTGCAGATAAGGTCGTCGTGCATTTTGACGCTAAACGCCAACCTACAAAATACATAGCCACAGGCAATGCTAAATTTAAGGTTTTCATGAAAGAAAAACACTATAACGGCAAGGGCGAGACGCTTACTTATGAGCCTGTAAAGGAAATTTATACGATAAGCGGTAACGGTCATTTACATGAGCAAGAAAGCGATAAAAATGTTTACGGAGAAAAGATCACGATCAATCAAACACAAGGCACATATAACGTAAATAGCAACGACAACAAGCCTGTTAAATTTATATTTCAGATCGAGGACAAACAAAAGTGATAAGAGCAGTCGGAGCCAAATTTATAACCTCAAGCGCAAACATCAGTCAAGCTCCTGACTTTGCTTCAAGTGAAATTGTATTCCTAGGTCGTTCAAATGTTGGCAAAAGTAGCCTTATAAACGCTCTAGCAAACCACAACGGCTTAGCCAAAAGTTCATCAACTCCCGGCAAAACTCGCCTTATAAATTTCTTTGAGATAGAGCTTATGGAAGATGATGATACAAAAGACAAGCTAAAGGTTATGTTTGTCGATCTTCCAGGTTTTGGATATGCAAAGGTAGCCAAAACTATGCATGAAGAGTGGAAGAAAAGCTTAGATGAGTTTTTAAAATTTCGCTCAAATATAAAATTGTTCGTTCATTTAATCGACGCAAGACATTTTGACCTTGATATAGATACAAACGTGAATTCATACATAAATAGCTTCCTAAGAGCGGATCAAAAAGTTTTAAATTTATACACAAAAGCCGATAAGCTTAATCAAAGCTCAAGAAGTGCCGTAATGAAATTTGACCCAAAAGGAATCCTGGTCTCAACGCTTAATAAAAACAACATAGACAAAGCAAGGGATAAGATCATAAATTTAGCCCTAGGCAGGGAATAGCCCGTGATAACACTAGTAAAGCCAAAACCAAAAGACATAAAAAATATGCAAGAGCTTGTAGCTCCCGAAGTGGCAAGCGGAGTGATACTTCCTAGAAGCGACGACGAGATCAGCACAAATATCCGCTCATACATCATAGCAAAAGATGATGACAAGATAGTCGGCTTTTGCGCTCTTCACATCCATGCTCCAGATCTTGCCGAGATAAGAAGTCTTATAGTGGATAAAAATTTACGAGGTGGAGGGATCGGCTCTATGATGGTAAATGCTCTTTTAAAAGAAGCTAAAGAGTATGAAATTTCACGAGTTTTTACCCTAACATACCAAAGGCGTTTTTTTGAAAAACTAGGCTTTAAAGAGATACCTAAAAGCGAACTACCTGCACAAAAAATTTGGGCGGACTGCATCAAATGCAAACACTTTCCCGTATGCGACGAAATAGCACTAATTCACAATTTATAACCAAAATATCAAGCGTTGCGTTTTTATTTTTATATGAGATCGCAACTACTCAATTTGGTTTTTTACCACCCCTACTGGGACTTTTTTTTACATTTTTAATACTTGAATACAATAAAAAACAAAAATCATACGAAAATTTTGACATATCGTGGTATTTTTGCCTTGCATTGTTACTTTTTACCGAACAAATTCATGGATTTTATCTTTTTTCAAGTATCGTAGCATTCTTGCTATTTTTTCATTTTGTAGTTGACTGGCTTATTTTAACGCTTAAATTACGAAATTTGCTCCTAGTTGTGTTTGTTGCAAGCGGATATGCTACAACATTTTTAATAAATAACATCATAGCCTACACGCAAAATGCACAATTTTTAAATTTTGATATAGAGTGCCTGTT
Organism: Campylobacter sp. 7477a; assembly: GCF_014892335.1. NCBI lineage: Bacteria > Pseudomonadati > Campylobacterota > Epsilonproteobacteria > Campylobacterales > Campylobacteraceae > Campylobacter > Campylobacter sp. 7477a. Next base: position 47,051 of record NZ_JADBJH010000002.1, on the reverse strand, counting down.
TTATATTATTATCGAAAGTGCTTTAGCGGTTGTATTTCTAAAAGAGCGAGCACTATGAGACTTCGTATAGTTTTTACCATCATCGCTTTATTTTGGATAATTTTACTAAGCAGAATTTATCATCTAAGCGTAAATTCAAACGAATACTACGAAAGCATAGCCGAACAAAATGCCGTAAAAACGATATATCTTCCTCCCGTTAGAGGCATCATCTTTGATGCGAAAGATCGTCCGATGGCGATAAACAGACTAGGCTTTTCCATACTTTTAAAACCTCATCTTAATAGAAAAAACGGCACATTAGATAGTGAGATAGACGAGATCGTAAGGTATTTTCCCGATCTAAATGCCACAAAACTTAAAAAAGAGTATATAAAAAACGACTCACCATATAACCAAGAATTTATAAGCGTCGTGGAGTTTATCGACTATGATAGCTTTTTACCACACTTTGCCACGCTATCTTTAAGGGAAAATTTAAAGGTAAATCCAACAAGCAAACGTCACTATCCATATGACAATCTAGCCTCGCACGTCATCGGTTATGTAGGAAGAGCAAATCAAAAAGATATGGATAACGACCCGCTAACTAAGCTAACAAACTACATCGGACGAAGCGGAGTTGAGAGGTATTACAACTCTGTTTTGCAAGGCAGCGAGGGCTCAAAACGCATAAAAGTAAATGCCCTAAACGAAGAGATAGAGCAGATAAATTTCAATGCCCCAAAAAGCAAAGACATAAAGCTAAGCATAGACCTTGAGCTTCAAAAATTTGTAATGGATATTTTTGACAAGGACGCAGGAAGCGTTGTTGTTATGAACGTGCACGATGGCGCTATACTAGCAGCCGGAAGCTTTCCTGAATACAACCTAAACCCATTTGTATCAGGCATAAGCAAAGACGAGTGGGATAAACTTATAAAAGACCTTGATCACCCGTTTACAAACAAGCTAGTAAACGGTCTTTATCCTCCCGGGTCTGTAGTTAAGATGGGTATGGCTTTGGCATTTTTAGATAATGGCATGAGCAAGAACGATAGCTTCTTTTGCTCTAGCTCATATGAGCTTGGTGGACGCAAATTCCGTTGCTGGAACTCATACGGTCACGGTAACGTAAACATGAACACCGCCATAAGAGAGAGCTGTGATGACTATTTTTACAAAGCCAGCCAAAAGATCGGCATAGACGCTATCGCACCCATACTTGAAAGGATAGGTTTTGGCGTAAAAACAGGAGTTGACCTACCAAACGAATTTATAGGAACGCTCCCTAGTCGTGAATGGAAAATGAGAAAATACGGCAAAGCCTGGTTTCAAGGAGAAACACTCATAACATCCATCGGTCAAGGAAATTTTCTAGTAACCCCTATGCAAATAGCAAGACACACGGCGATGCTTGCCACAGGACTAAATGTCACGCCTCACTTTCTAAAGAGCATCGACTCCCAAGATGTAAAATTTGAACCAAAAGATGACATTTTCACAGACTTTGAAAAGGCTCAATTACCAGCCATTAGACATGCTATGTATGAGGTAGCAAATCACCCAAGAGGCACGGCAAGTAGACACTTTGCTTCATCAACGATAAAGGTAGCAGCAAAGACCGGAACAGCACAAGTCGTAGGTATATCTCAAGCTGATAAAAAACGTATAAAAGAAGAAGATATGGCTTACTTACAACGTTCGCATGCGTGGATGACGACTTATGCACCATATGATAACCCACAATATGTCGTCTCAATGGTTATCGAGCATGGCGGACACGGCGGAAGCGCCGCTGGTCCAAAGATAGTTGAAATTTATAAAAAACTAATCGAAATGGGATATATAAACCTAGAACAATCAGCGCAAAAGCCCTAGTCCATAGTTCTGACTATCAAGCTTTTAGGTAGGTTAAATTTCTCTATGACCTCGCACTCTTTTTCCCTCATCTCACCTTCGTCCTTCTCATGGTCAAAACCTAAAACATGCAAAAGCCCATGCGTAAAAAGCAAGGCTGTTTCCTCATCATTACCATGGCCTAGTTCGGTTGCTTTTTGTTCTACTAGGTCTAAATTTATAACTATACAGCCAAGCGGTGCATGCAAGACTGTTTCAAAGGGAAAGCTTAAAACATCAGTTGTCTTGTCTATATTTCTTTGAGATAAATTTATTTCTCTCATCTCATCGCTACGAACAAAACTAAGCTCGACCTCTCCAATTGTCAAATAAGAACAAATTTCATCTAAAATTTGAGGATACGCCTCATCACAAAGTATCATTTTTCTCTTTCAGTTAAATTTTCGTATAATTCTAGCGAAATTTTAAAATTTAAGACATAAAACTTTCAACAAACAGCCTCTTTATGCTGGCGATATAAATTTGATACACAAAAAAGGAAATCACATGAGTAAAAAAGCCGTTGTCATAATGTCAGGTGGCATGGATAGCACGCTTTGTGCCACGATAGCCGTTAATGAAGGATATGAAGTTATCGCACTTCACTTTGACTACGACCAACGCACGATGAAGCGAGAAAAGCGCGCATTTAATGAAATTTGCGATAAATTAGGCATTCAAAAAAGACTAAATTTAAACGCAAATTTTATAGCTGATATAGGCGGAAATTCACTAACAGACAAAAGCCTATCGGTGCCAAAAACCGGTTTAAGCGATGATGTGCCAAATACCTATGTACCGTTTAGGAATGGAATTTTTATCTCCATAGCCGCAGCCGTTGCCGAAAAAAACGGTGCCGAAGCGATATTTATCGGTGTAGTTGAAGAAGATAGTAGCGGGTATCCCGACTGCACGCACGAATTTATAAAACAGATAAACCTAGCTATCAACCATGGAACAGCACCAAGCTTTAAAACCAAGATCATCACTCCGCTAGTAAATTTAAGCAAAGCTCAAATCGTAGCAAAATCCCTAGAGATAGACTCTCCGCTTGAGTTAACATGGAGTTGTTATGAGAATGAAAACGAAGCATGTGGATTATGCGATAGCTGCCGCTTAAGACTAAACGGCTTTGAAAAAGCAGGAGCAAAAGACCCGATAAAATACATAAGTTAAGCAAACATACATCCATGTGGTAGTATAATAATATATATTTTTATAAAGGTTGGTTTTATGAAAAATTTAATTACCATTTTAATCTTGATTTTTACATTTAACGGATGTGCGATTAGTAGCAACAACAACCTTTTAAGCTTGGATGACGAGCAGCGTTACTGCAACGAATTTTATGCATTTTCTCGTGCTTTACTTGGAGATAGTATCTCTCACGAATACCAAAATAACACAACAAAGCAATATGTAAAGGCGGAAGTAAAATTTTATGAAATCCTTTCAAGTGTCGTTAAAACAGGTAAAATCTCAAAACAAGAGCATACGGAGTTTTGGGCGTCTATAAATGAGCTTCAAAAGTTTCACTACATCGAAAAAGAATGCATAGACAAATACTCTGCCATGATGGGCTTTTTATCCGAGTTTTATCGATCGGCCAAGCTGAGTTATGAAAATAAAAGCGTTGTTAAGACACAAGGCTTAACAAAGATACTAAACCACCCGTCACAACTTAGACCAAAGTCATGCTATTACGCAGACGGAGAAAAATACAACCGACTATATGTTGCCACCCATTTGCCACGAGTATACAGACAAGAATTGAGCGAATTTAAAAAATGCTTCGCACCATATAATGATATGCTTTTGCAAATTTCACAAAGAAAAGATGGCGTGAGTTTTAGCACTCACGGCGGACGACTTGTTAGCACATATGAATTTAATCAAGACGCTTACAAGCAAATCGCAGAACACGCAAAAAAAGCGGAAGAGTCGCTTAAAATTTTACTAAACAAGGATTATCAATAAAAGCTATTCACGCCTAAATTTATTTTAATTTATAAAATTTTTAATCCAAAACAGACAAGAGTTACACTCTTGTCTCATGCCATAAATTTATCTTTCAAAAATAATCTTGCCTCTTATTAGGATATATTTTATCTTGATTACTATCAATTACTTATTTTTAAAATTTACGTAAAATCGCACTTACCGTTTAACTAAAAATAAGGAAATTAAATGAGCAAAGAATTACAAATGTTTTGTCATCAGTGTGAAATGAGTATGGATAATGGCTGTGGCTCAAAGGGTCAGCCTATGGGAACCTGTGGCAAAGACGCGACTTTGGCACGCTTGCAAGATACAATGGTTTTTGGGCTAAAAGGACTTAGTGCATATCGCCATCATGCCGCAGAGCTAGGCGCTGATACAAACAATGTTGACCGCGTTATGGCTGATACGCTTTATTTTACGCTAACAAACTCAAATTTTAATTTTAATGAACATATTAAACAACTCCTTGCCGTAGGAAGCGCCGGAGTTGAATGCATGAACCTACTAAGTGAGGCTCATACGGCAAAATTTGGAGTACCGACACCAGTAAAAGTTAGTCAAAACAAGGTTGAAGGCAAAGCGATACTTGTAAGCGGTCACAACCTAAGAGCGCTTGAATTACTACTAAAACAAACCGACGGCAAAGGCATAAATATCTATACTCACTCAGAAATGCTTCCTGCACACGGCTATCCTGAACTTCGCAAATACTCCCACTTAAAAGGCAATGTCGGCAAGGCATGGTTTGATCAGACTAAACTTTTTAATGAATTTAAAGGTGCGATCTTGATGACAACCAATTGTATCGTGCCACTTCGCTCAAACTGCACATACCAAGAGCGTTTGTTTGGCTACCAAATAGCCGGCACAAACGGCATAGCGCAGATAGAAAATGACGACTTTGCGCCTCTCATAGAGTGTGCGCTTGCTTGCGGTGACGTAAGTGGATTTGACAGTGATGATACGCTAGTAACAGGAGCACATTATAAGACGATTTTAGGTTTAGCGCCACAAATTTTAGATGCCATAAACACTGGTAAAATTCGCCGTTTCTTTGTGATAGCAGGTTGTGACGCGCCTGGCAAAGGACGTGAATACTACCGTGAGTTGGCTCAAAATTTACCAAGTGATTGCGTGATACTAACATCAAGCTGTGGCAAATTTAGATTTAATGACATTGACTTTGGTCTAGTGCCAGGCACTCAAGTCCCACGCTACCTCGATCTTGGTCAGTGCAACGACAGTAACGGAGCGGTTAAGATAGCTATCGCCTTAAGCGAAGCAACAGGTATCGCCATAAACGATCTGCCGATATCTATCGTACTTATGTGGATGGAGCAAAAAGCGGTAATAATCCTACTCGCGTTATTTAGCCTGGGTGTAAAAAATATAAATATAGGACCAAGTGTGCCACAGTTTTTTAACGAAGCGATAGTAAATTTCTTGGTTGAGAATTTTAATCTTCGCCTAATTAGCGGTAATGCGAAAGCAGACATGAAATTTTTCCTTGGCGAGGGAGAGGATCCTAATAAAATAAAAGCATAAGCACAAAGCGGATGGAGAGCAGATCTCTGTCCGAAAATTTAAAAAAGCGAATCTTGAATTTCGCTTTCGCTTAATAAATTTAAAATTTCACTCTTTTGAGACAAAACAAGCATATAGCGGAAATTTTTAAGCTCTTTTACCTCATATAAATTTTCAAACCTCACAGCATTATCAACCTGCAACAAGCTATCTTTTGGCAAACATATAACGACTTCTGAAGGATCAAAATTTTTCTTTAGATACAAGGCTTCGATGGCAAAAAGCTCTTCGTCATTTTCAATAATTATCGCGCGAAAACTTGATCCAAATGGCGCTTGATGGAAATTTTTATCTATAAAAATAGGCTCAAAATGCCCAAGCGAGCGAGTATCATTTAGCTTAAAAGAGATATTGTTTTGTTTAAGATAATGAAGCAGTCCGCATAAAGCTCCGATAAAAACACGAGGTATATTTAAATTTTGATAATAAACATCATCGCATATCATCGTAGTAAAAAATATCGAGCTAGGATTTAACGCTTGTGCTTTAATATCGGTCCAAACAGTATCATAAAGCGGAGTTATGCGCTGTAAAATTCGAATTTCATCTCCAAAAAAGATGTCACCGTTTTTTGACGACATGATCTTGTAAAACAATTCGGTTAAATTTTTTGGTATGATAGCTGCATTTTTACCAAGGCTAGAATGTTCCAAAATAGCCATTTGCACAGCATTTACCGAGCAAAATTTCAAATTCTTATGTGTAGCTTCAAACCGCATAAGTCTAATAAGAGCAGTTTGAAAATTATCTACTTTAATGTATGCTATCTCAGTATCGCTAGGCGTTATCTCCTCGTCGCTTATAACAGCATATGCACCGTGTTTTACGGCTAATTCTATCTCTTTTTGGTCTGCATCAACAGCCATAAAGGCAAAACCACGCTTAACGTTTTTTGCCTCGAAAGCAAAACCTAAAACGCTAGAAACGCTAGGCTTATTTAGTGTTTGTCCGTTGATAAGACGAACCAAATTTTCTATTGTCATTAGCCTACTATCGAGCCGTTTTTAACTTTTGCATCGGTGCTAAGAAGCGAGAGAGAGCCATCTTCTGCGCTTAAGATCATGCCTTGAGAGACGTATTTTTTCATCATAGTTCTCTCTTTTAAATTTGCTAACACACAAACTTGTCTACCAACAAGCGTGCTCGGATCGTAAAATTTAGCTATGCCTGATAAAATTTGACGCGGTTTTTCCTCGCCCAAGTCTATTTGAAATTTAAGCAGCTTATCACTTCCTTCGACCTTTTCGCACTCAAGCACAGTTCCTACTTTTATAACGATCTTTTTAAAATCATCAATCGTAATAATGCTTTCATCACAGCCATCTTTTGGCTCTTCTTTTAAAGCAGCTTCAGGCTCACTCGGTCTTGCCATAAGCTCTGTTTCTATGCGAGGAAACAGCGGTTGCGTAGGTTTGGCTATAAAATTTAAAAGCTCATTTTGTAAAATTATTTTATTATAAATTTCAGTTGAAATTTCAAAACCTAAAGCCTGCGCTATCTTATCGCAAGTATGCGGCATAGCAGGACTTAGTATCACTGCTATTTTAGCAAGCAAATTCGCACAAAGAGCAACGAGAGTGTTTGCCTCTTCGCTCTTTCCTGCTTTTATCATGGCCCATGGCTCATACTTGGCAACGGCACCGTTTGCAAGCGCTACAACTTTCCATATCTCTTCTAAGTAGCGATTTGTCGCAAAATTTTCTAAATTTTCAATAGCATTTTTAAGGTACTCGTGCGCTTCGTTTAGCTCGGCTTCGTAAAATTTAGCAGTTTGCATGGAGTTGATTTTATACTCGCTATACTTTGAGCTCATGCCGATTATTCTACTCAAAAGGTTACCAAGTCCGTTTCCAAGCTCGGAATTTATCCGCTCGATTAGAGCCTTTTGACTAAAGTCGCCATCTTGACCAAATGGAACTTCACGAAGTAAAAAATATCTAAAATTTTCAAGACCGTAAGCACTTGCTACCTCGTGAGGATTTACGACATTGCCTTTGCTTTTACTCATTTTCTCACCATCTCTCGTCCACCAACCATGCGCTGCGACATGTTTTGGCAAAGGGAGATTTAAGCTCATCAAAAACGCCGGCCAGTAAATCGCGTGAAAGCGCAAAATATCTTTTCCGACGATATGAGTAGTATCTTGCCAAAATTCCATTTTGTCATCGCCGCGAGTGTAGCCAAGAGTGGTTAGATAGTTTAAAAGTGCATCAAGCCAAACATACATAACATGCTTTGGATCGTTTGAACTTGCGGGTAGTTTTATACCCCAGTCAAAACTTGTGCGTGTTATAGAAAGATCTTTAAGCCCGCCTTTTACAAAGCTAATTACCTCGTTTTTCTTTCCTTTTGGCATTATACAACGTTCATTTTCTTCATACCATTTAATAAGCGCATCTTGGTATTTTGATAGTTTAAAAAAGTAGCTCTCCTCTTTTACAATGCTTGTTTTGCGTCCGCAATCAGGACAGCACTCCTCATCAACAAGCTGTGTTTGCGTAAAAAACGTCTCACAGCTAACGCAATAAAACCCCTCATACTCACCCTTGTAAATGTCGCCGTTTTTTTGCATTTTTTCAAAGGCATTTTGCACGGTAAGTTTGTGATCGGCATCTGTTGTGCGGATAAAATGATCATAACTTATCTCAAATTCATCCCACAACGAGCGAAATTTGCCGCTTATCTCATCAGCATACTCTTGCGGTGTTTTATTACGAACAAGGGCTGCTTGCTCGATCTTTTGCCCGTGCTCATCAGTCCCTGTCATAAAAAATGTATCATATCCTTGCAAACGCCTAAAGCGTGCTAAAGTATCGGCTATTATAGTGGTGTAAGCGTGTCCTATATGAGGGACGTCATTTACATAATAAATCGGTGTGGTTATATATTTTTTTTCTTTCATTATTTATTCCTTTAAATTTAAAAATCAAATCCGCCTTCGTCGGTATCGCTTTTTGACATCGATTTATAAGCACTATCCACATAATTTTTTCGCGTTTCACATTCAAAAAATTCACTACATTTCATGCAGCTCATCAAACCCTTTTGACTTTGGCATGAAAGTAAAATTTCAGAATACTGCTTTAAGGCAAGTTCAAATTTGTCAAGATTTTGCGAGGATTCACTCATTTTGCTTACTCATAAAATTTATGCATAAGATTTATCTCAAATTTAGAGCCGAAAAAGCAAGGTGTAGTCTGGTGAGTTTTACTTATCGTTATATCAAACAGACTATCGTTTATACCATTACTTGTTGCTCCGCCGGCATTTTCATATATAAATGCAAAAGGTAGCACTTCAAAAAGCACTCTAAGCTTACCATTTGGCGCGTCGCTGGTTGCAGGGTAGCTAAAAAGACCGCCGCCTTTTAATAAAATTTGATGCAAGTCGCTAACCATGGCTCCTGAGTAGCGAAGTCTGTGACCTTGTAAAAATAGCTCTCTTATAAATTTAATATGCTTCTCGCTCCAGCCTTTTTGCGTGGCCCCGGTAGCATTTAGCTTACCTTTTTCGTTTAGTTTTAATTCTTTTACAAATTTAAACTCTCCGTCTTTTGCCAGCCTATAAAGAGATGGTAAAGAGCCCTTTTTGTCATTTATCACAAGCTCTAAGCGAGGACCATATATGCTATAAACGGCAGCAACTAAATTTTGAGGATTTAACTCGTTTTCATAAATTCCAAATATCGAGCCGACAGCGAAATTTACATCAACAAGACTTGAGCCGTCAAGCGGATCATAAGCGATTATATATTTTGAATTTTCGTTTAAATTTAAAGCATCGTCTTTTTCTTCACTAACCAATGCTTTTACACACTCTAGCTCTTTAAATTTCGCGGTGATGATCTCATCGCTTAAAACATCAAGCTTTAGCTGCGTATCGCCGGTAGCGTTCTCATGCGCCGTATAGCCTAGATCGGCATACTTTATCTCTTCGCTAATGCGTATCACTACTTCTTTTATAGCCTTAAAAATTTGCTCTAATTGTGTCATTATACAGCCTTTGCATGTTTTAATATCCACGCGCAAATCGCGTCTATATCGTCTAAATTTATATTTTCTATTTTATAATTTAAATCAGTTTTGTAACTAGCTATGGCGTCTGAAAAGCCAAGATAGCTTTCATCAATCTCATCTTTAAAAATGCTAATACGAGGAAGAGGAAGCGTTTTTAAGCCTTCAACAAGCAGTATATCAAACTCTCCGATCATCTTTATAACATCATCAAGATCAGACTTATCTTTGCTAAAATACGTCGTTCTTGTTGGGCTAAGCACCACAACATCAGCTCCTGTCTGGCTAAATTTAAAGCTATCTTTACCTTCTACGTCAAAACAAGCCTTGTCGCCCGGATCGTGCTTGATAACTACGCATTTTAGGTTTTGCTTGATAAAATTTTCTAAAACTTTTAAGATTGTTGTAGTTTTGCCGCTATTTGATGGACCGGAAAACGCGATAGCAAGTCGTTTCATTGTCGCCTTTTTGTACTTTTTCACGTGATTATAGCTAAATTTGGCTTTAAATTTAATGAGTGATTATAAAATAAAATGCTAAAATACGATTAAATTTAAAAGGCAAAATATGAAAAAAACTATAATATTTTTATGTCTCGCACTATTTTTTATCGGCTGTTATGATAAAAAAATCGTAGTCCACGAACCGCTTAAAAACGAACTTTTGGCTTATACAAGCAAGGCTGAGATCATAGACGAGCAAAACCACATTTTAATCATAGCAACCTACCTAAACCCGATCTATCAAAGTAAAATTTCAATCAACAACGAAGAAAAATTTCTAGTAGCCGTAAGTCCTAAAGAAAACGCCATAAATTTAACAAGTATAAAAGTAAATAACGACGCAAACACAATCGTGGCAAGAGAGCTTGAGCCAAGTGACGAGCTCTTAGAACTTGCAGGATTTAACATGCCTTGGGCCGGGTATTATGAAATTTCATCGCCCACAAAAGATAGTGACAACCTAAAACTTACTTTCGAAATTTATCCGTCAAATCAGGTAGAGTTAGACTTTCGAAAAGTGTCGAAATCTTTATACTGGAACCCATAAGCGAGCGGTAAATAACATAGTTTGAAAGCACTTTTTTACCGTAATTTCTAGTTTCTGTCACAGGAACTAACTCGAGCGATAAAAATGGCTCGTATCTGCCCTCTTTAAACATATCATCCCTAGTTATAAGCTTTTTAGTAAAACCTATGCCGCCGTTATAGGCATAAGCAATAAAAAGTGGATGATATAGAAATTTCTCAAGATAGTTTAAGTGGTGATTTGCAAAACGATAGGCGATATCCGGCTTAAACATGTCATCTTGATCAAAATTTTTTATCTTTAACTCTTTTTTACCGATAGCATTAGCAAGAAACGGCATAAACTGCATAGTTCCTAGCGCATAAGAAGTTGAAATCACAGCCGGGATAAAAAGGCTCTCTTGCCTAGCAAGTGCGAATATAAGCGACTTTCTTGCTATATTTACATCCTCAAGCTCCACACTTTTTGGCATCACAAAATACTGCTCATCCCAACCGTTTGCCATCTGCATAAAGTATGCATATGCACCAAGACTTTCATTTGTATAAAATTTTTTTGCGTATTCTTGTAGCTGCTGTGGTGTCATATTTTTAGCTTTTAAAACAGTTTCTTGCCATAAAAACGGATCGCTGACGTCAAAACCGCTTATTTTTTGCTTGTTTGGTTTAGGGACGATAACTTCAAGCGGCTCGCTTTTGATAAAATCCCTAGCGTATAACGAGTAGATATTTGCATCTTTGCTCTTTGAAAGCTGGGTTAAAAACTCATCATCTCTTGTTACAAGATACAGCCAGTGCGTTGCATTATCTTTTTGCCACTGCCTCTCAAAGCTGTCTTTTGCGCGTGTAAAAAATTTAATCGCACTCTTTTCATCATTAAGCGTGACAGCGTTTAAAGCTAAAAAAAATGCGTCGTTTTGCGAAGTCTTTTCGGGGGTTATTTTTAGGAAATTTTGCCTAAATTTATCAAATTTTCTCTCCAAAACAAGCGAATTTAAAAATGCCGAAAAGCCCTTTTCGTCATAAAGCTTATCCATGAATTCAGCCGAGAATTTCTGCGAGAAAAGCTCCTCTTTTTTATCTTGTTCGCTTGCGTTAAAAAGTGCCATAAAATGTGCTGTTAAAAATTTATCCGCAAATTTTTTTGCAGGATTTTTTTGATTTAGGATATTTAGAATTTCAGCCTTGTTTGGATGAGTTTGAGCAAGATTTTGTGCTATTTGCTCGCGTGTTTGAGGAGAGAGCTTTAGGCTAAAGGCTATCGTTGTTCGAATATTTTGACAAGTAGCGTTTGCATCAAGGATATTTTTAACGCCCACACCATTACAAGGATCTTCTTTTTGAGCAGGCGGTAAAATTTTATCGATATTTTTTTGAACCAAGCCACTTTTACGAAAAACATCGTTTGAAAGATCCAAAATTTGCTTTTTTGTGTAATTTCCGTCGTTGATAAGACGGTTTATATAGTAGTCTTTTGCAAAACCTTTTGGTTTGCCTTTTAGCTCCTCATAACTTAAAATTTTTGCGTCTAAACAGAGCAAAAACAGAGCAAATACACTAAATAGACGAAGCAAATTCAAGCAAAAGCCTTACTAAAAACAGATCCAAAAACTGAAGTGCAAGTAAAATAATAATCGGAGCTATATCAATACCTCCAAAAACAGTCGGTATAAAACGTCTAACAAAGGCATAAGCCGGCTCGGTTACCCTGTAAAGTAGCTGGACAATTTGATTATATGGGTCAGGTCTTACCCAGCTTACTATCGCAGCTGTGATTATGACCCAGATGTAGATGTTTATAACCGTATGCAAGATCGTGGCTATCGCCGAAATAAAGGTTGAAACTATCATTTTGCTATCTCTTTTAAATTTGTTTTTATAAGCGGATAGAGCTCGCTAAGCTCCGGCCCATGCAGTTCACCTGTTAAGAGCGCGCGTAAAGGCATGAAAAATTTCTTACCCTTTAGACCGCTTGATTGCATTAGCTCGTTTTTAAACTCATCATACGTTTGGCAATCTTTTAAAATTTTAATACTATTTTTTAAAATCTCAAACTCATCTTCGTATTCGCTAGGTGCGACTTTTTGACTGAAAATTTTTTCTATCTTTTCTTTTATCTCAGGCAACAAAGAGCTCTCTTGGGTGTAAAATTTAATAAGCTCCGCCCTGTTTTCGTCAAGTCCGGTAAGCTCGCTCAAGCGTTTTGGCGATGCGAGTTTTATATGCTCGCGATTAACGTGTTTTAGCATATTCATATCAAATTTAGCAGGAGAGCGTGAAATTTTACTTATATCAAACCACTGCGCCGCTTGTGTAATGGTAAAAATTTCAACCGGAGTTTTGTTGCCAAGCAAGATAAGATAGTTAGCTATAGCTTCTGGCATAAATCCGCTTTGAAGCATCCATTTAACACTACTTGCGTCATCGCGCTTGCTCATCTTTTTACCTTCTTCGTTTAAGATAATAGGCAAGTGCGCATAGTTCATCGTCTGCGTATAGCCAAGTCCATCACGTATAAGGTCTTGTTTTGGGGTATTGCTCACGTGATCTTCGCCACGTATAACAAATGTCACTCCCTCAAGCATATCATCAACCGCGCAAGCAAAGTTATAAGTAGGCGTCTTATCGGCTCTCATAATGACAAAACTATCTACCGCTTCGGGTTCAAAACTAAGTTCGCCCTTTATAGCATCTGTAAATTTCATCGTGTTTTTTGGCTTTTTCATACGTATGACAAACGGCTTTTCGCAAGCTAAGACTTCCTCATCACTCATGCGCTCACAAGTGCCATCATATCTGTATGCCCTGCCCTCGTTTTTAGCCTGCTCCTTTTTTGCTTCAAGCTCTTCTTGCGTGCAAAAACAAGCAAAAGCCTTTTTGTCTATGAGAAGTTTTGAAGCTAACTGTCGATGGAATTTTAAATTTTCGCTTTGTATATAAATTTGTTTTGGCGTTATGCCAAATTTTGCTAAAATTTCTACGATCTCTTTCTCCTTACCGTCAATATTTCGTTCATTGTCAGTGTCTTCTATGCGAAGTATAAACCCGCTTTTATCTTGCAAAGAGCAGATGTAGTTAAATATCGCTGCGCGTAGATTTCCTATATGCATATCACCCGTTGGTGACGGAGCAAAACGATACATTTATAGTCTTCCTTACATTAAATTTATAACGGAGATTATATCATCTGCTTAATAAATTTAAAGTTAGATTTTTTCTTTTAGACGTTATAAAGTAAATTTTAAATACAATCCCTAATTCTTAAAAAACAAAGGAGACAAAGATGAGTTTCATTAAGGAATTTAAAGAATTCGCGATGCGTGGAAACGTCATCGATATGGCAGTCGGTGTTGTCATCGGCGGAGCGTTTGGAAAGATCGTTTCGTCATTAGTTAGTGATGTTATCATGCCTGTTGTAGGCGTTTTAACTGGGGGAGTAAATTTTACAGACTTTAAAATCACACTAAAAGAAGCGGTTGATCAAGCGCCTGCGGTCACGATAAACTACGGAAATTTTATCCAAACTGCGGTTGATTTCTTGATCATTGCATTTTGTATTTTTTGTGCTATTAAAGCTTTAAATTCGCTAAAACGCAAAGAAGAGCCGGCGCCAGAAGCTCCTGCTAGCGTGCCTGCCGACATCGAACTTTTAACACAAATTCGCGACCTACTTAAAAAATAATCCCTTTTGAAGAGCTTAGTCTCTTCAAAATTTCACTCTCATTAAGTTTAAATCACTAAAATATCCTCAAAATAAATTTCGGAGAGATAAGGTGCTAGATAAAATTTCCATATTTAAAAACCTAAGCAAAGAGCAACTAGAAGAGCTTGAGGAGATAACTTTAGTCAAAAAATATAAAAAAGGCGAATTTTTATTTATCGAAGGCGAGGAGCCAAAATGGCTCATATATCTACTTAGCGGTTCAATAAAACTTTACAAAACGACACAAAACGGAAAAGAAATTTTTCTTCATCAACTGCCACCTATGAATTTTGTTGCGGAGATGGTAAATTTTGAAAATATACCGTATCCTGCAAGTGCGATATTTGTGGTATCTGGCGAAGTTTTAAAGATAGATTACGAAAAATTTAAAGCCAAATTTTTAAATGATCCAAAAATTTGCATGAATTTAATAAAATCAATGTCCGAAAAGCTAAGGATCACAAGTAATTTACTCCATCAAGAGTTAATTTTAAACTCTGAGGCAAAGGTTGCTAAATTTATACTGATGCACGAAGATTTATTTAATGAATTAAAACATACAAAAATCGCATCCATCTTAAACATAACCCCGGAAACGTTCTCAAGAATTTTAAATAAATTTAAAACATTGGAGATAATAAAACTTAGCGAAAAGAACGAAATACTCGAGAAAAATGTAGATAAGCTAACGGAGATTTATTCGTTCTGATAGTTAATATCAAATAAATATTAATTGATCTACATCAAGAGTTTTTTATTTAATTTATGATAATATCCATTTAAAATTTATTAAAAACTTAAACAAATTAAATGAGTTTATTAATAAAAGCTAGGAGGATATTTTGGCAAACGTTAAAAAGAAATTTTTTGTTTGGTCTTCGGTTGTTATCGGTATAGTCGTAGGTCTTATAGCCTCGATGGGAATTTCCGATGCACTACACGCAACCGGAAGCGGCTTTGTTTGCACTATGTGTCACACTATGGATCCTATGAATGCCGCATATCATGAAGACGTACACGGGGGAAATAACAAACTTGGCATAAAAGCTGAATGTTCAGCCTGTCACCTTGACCACACAAGTGCTTATACCTATGTCTTAACAAAAATCAAAGTCTCGATCAATGACGGATATAAAACGTTTTTTACAGATACAGACAAGATCGACTGGCGTAAAAAACGCGAACACGCTTCGCATTTTACATACGACAGTGGTTGTTTAACCTGTCACTCTAACCTAAAAGATGTTATAACCTCAGGTCCATCATTTTTACCACACCGCGATTATTTTGTACTCGGAAACAAAGCCGAAAAAAGCTGTGTTGATTGCCATAAAAATGTAGGACATAAAAATTTAGGCTTTCACATTGATAAATTTGAAGCAAAAAAATTAGAAGATAAAACCAAATAAGGAGGAAAGAGATGTTTAAAAAAGTCGCTATATTACTAGCCTTTGTCGCATCTGTTGCTTTTGCAAACACTGATGCGAATCAAAGCTCTGACGTCAAGATAAACCTTGTTAAAAATATCAAGGTAAATCACAAAATGACTAAAGAGTCAAAAGCCTGTGTTGAATGCCACGCAGAAAAAACACCCGGTATCGTTGCTGACTGGAAAGAAAGTCGCCACGCCCACGTTGGTGTTAGCTGTATGGACTGCCACGCTGTAAACGCTGACAACCCAATGGCTTCTGTAGAGGTTCACCCAAAAGGTTCAGATACACACGTTTCTATGCTAGTTAGCCCGAAAACCTGTGCTAAATGCCACGAAGACGCATACAAAGAGTATACTCAAAGTGGCCACGCTAGAGGCGGTATGCAGATGTATGCCAACCCTGCAATGGTTAAACTAATGTATCACTACGAGGGTGCCGATCATCCTGAGTTCAAAATGTCTCCGGATATTACAGGTTGTGCGCAATGCCACGGCTCTATCATCAAACTTGATGCTAACCACAAGCCAACACCTGAAACATACCCTAACTACGGTATAGCAAACGTATATCCTGACGGAAGCGTAGGCGGTTGTAAATCTTGCCATACTATGCATAAATTTAGCATAGCTGAAGCCAGAAAACCTGCGGCTTGTGCATCTTGCCACCTTGGACCTGATCATCCGGATATTGAGATTTTTAACAACTCAAAACACGGTCATATCTATAACGCAGAGGGTCATACATGGAAATACGACGCAGCTCCTGATACTTGGGACGTACCTGACTTTAGAGCTCCAACTTGTGCGGCTTGCCACATGAGCGGCGTAGGCGAAACAAGCATGACTCACAACGTTTCTAAACGTCTAAAATGGAACTTATGGGCTCCAAGAACAGAGCTAAGAACAGGCGGATACGATAAAGCTGTAGAGACATTTGAAAAAACAGGCAAAATAAACGTAGGAACACCACTTGCCGGACACCCTGAGGGTCCTGAGGCTGCAAGAGCCGAAATGAAACAAGTATGTAAAGCTTGCCATACAACACATAATACAGAGAACTTCTTTATTATGGCTGATAAGCATATCCAACTTTACAACGTATACTACGATGAAGCCAAGAAAATGCTTGACGATCTAAAAGCTAAAAATTTATTGCTTGATGATATGTGGGCTGATGAATTCCAAGATGTGTTCTATCACCTATGGCATCACGAAGGTCGTCGTATGAGACAAGGTGCTGCGATGAATGCGCCTGACTATGCTCACTGGCATGGTGTATTTGAGGTCAAAAACGACATCAGAAAACTTCGCAAAATCTACAAAGAGAGAATCGAAACCGGCAAGGTTCATTAAGATACTCTTCTAGTAACAGGGCGGAACTTTCCGCCCTTTTTAAATTTCATCTAATTTTTATTCATATTTTTCTTATGTAATCTTTCATTTAAATTTAACTTCTGGAAAACAAATGGGTTTATTGCGTATTATTATCGGCGGTATTATTTTCTCCGCACTTATAAATTTATACTCTTACAAACGTTTTGTAAAAAATATCGGCTTTTTAAGGCCTTACTTGCGTTATATTCGTATCTTTTTTTATGTTATTTCGATACTTGAATTTGGCTTTGTTTTACAAATTATATTTCATTTCTTTAACATTGAAATGTATATTTTTACAGGAACTCTTATAGGATTTTCGCTATTTTTGTTTGCCGTAAGCGTTATCTACGATATTCTAAGAGTGCTGTTTAAAAAAACAAAATTTGACTCAAATAGGCGCAAATTTATAAAGCTTTGCTTTGATTTAACATTTTTCATACTGCTTTTTAGCTACTTTTTTAAAGGCATGTTTAACGCCCTAACTCCACCTGTGATACGTCACACACAAATAAAGCTTAAAAATTTAAAAGAGCCTATGCGTATAGCTATGATTACAGATGTTCATATAGGAGAATTTTTACAGAAAGAATTTTTAGCATCGCTTGTTTATCAGATAAACAGCACAAAACCAGATCTTGTCGTGATAGTTGGTGATATGATAGATTTTAGCAGCGAGCACATCGGAGACTTTTTAGATCCATTAAAGGACATAAAGTCAAAACATGGTATCTTTTATGTCCCTGGAAATCACGAGTATTATCACGGGATAGATGGAATTTTAGCAAAGATAAGTCAAACAGGAGTTAAAATTTTAGGCAACGCAAACATCAAAATAGATGGGATAAATTTAGCCGGTGTTTATGATATAGCAGGTTTTAGGTTTAAACATTTGGAGCCTGATTTAGACAAGGCGCTAGAGGGCACGGATAAAAATTTACCAACCGTCCTACTCTCACACCAGCCAAAATTTATAAAAACAATGGCGCAAGATGTTGATCTAGTGCTTTGCGGGCACACGCACGCAGGGCAAATTTTTCCTTTTCAAGCCCTTGTGCTTATCGATCAAGGCTATCTGCACGGGCTATACACGCATAATGACAAAATGCAAGTTTATGTTAGCTCGGGAGCCGGCTTTTGGGGTCCGCCTGTTAGAATATTTGCTCAAAGCGAGATCGCGGTTCTTGACTTAAAGCCCGACTTGTAGATCCTTAAGGCTTTGGTTTAAGAACGAAATGATAAAATAAAAAGCTTAAATTTAAATTCGGAGACGATGATGAACTTTGATAAGAATTTTTCCAAAATATTTGGCATAATAGGCGGCTTAAAGCTACCGAAATTTATACAAAATTTCATAAACAACCAATACGTTAAATTTTTTAACATTAACATGAGTGAATTTGAAAAACCTGAAAAATACAATAGCCTAAACGAACTTTTCACGCGTTCACTACTTTTGCCTCGTAAATTTGACGAAGACGAACAAATCTTCATAAGTCCTTGCGACGGCACATGTTTAAGCTCGGGAAGCACAAGCCAGGGCATGGCATTTAGCGTTAAAGGTATGAAATACAGCCTAAAAGAGCTTCTTGGAACAGCCATAAGCAACAAAGAGCTAAGTCTCCAGTATGACTTTGCAAACATCTACCTTAGCCCACGCGACTATCACCATTATCACGCTCCTTGTGATATGCAAATTTTATCAGCCACATATATCCCGGGTAAGCTTTATAGCGTGGCTAGAAGCTGGCTAAAAAAAGTAGACGAACTTTATGCCAAAAACGAACGCGTTGCCTTAAAATGCAAAATACGAGATAATAAAATTTTATGGCTTGTATTTGTAGGTGCACTAAATGTCGGCAAGATGAAATTTAGCTTTGATGAGCGTATACAAACAAATGCCAAGGCGGACTTTACACAAATTTACGGTTATGAAAATTTATATGTTAAAAAAGGCGAAAGGCTTGGAAATTTCGAGCTTGGTTCAACCATCTTGATTATTGGTGAAAAAGACGCGATAGAGTATAATTTATTTGAAGAAAAAGAGCTAAAATTTGGAGATAGTATAGGTATAATCAAGTAAATTAAAATATGTCGATTTAGATTGCAATACCGCTAAAAGCAAAGGCATAAAACGCAGATAAGTGATCTAAACGACATTCGTCTTAAAACCTAAAACCACAAAGCATTAAAAATTCAAACCAAATTCATAATCCAAAATTTAAAAGCACTATCGCACTAAAAACAAATCAAACAACCAAAACCAACAGTTTAAGCACTGACACAGACGATATAAAAAGCAGTTACAAAAGCTACAACAGAAGCTAAATAAGATAAGAAAACAAATAGCACAACTTGCACATAAAAAGATAAAACATCAACACAAAAGCTTATATATCTAAATGCAGCTCAATCAAATATAATAAGAGCATAAGCCTACAGCCAAGCTTATGCAAAGCATGAAAATTTAGCACGGCATAAAAGCAAGAAGCTACCTTTATGCTCTTTGTTTTATACCAAAAATATCTTGTAAATTTTTACAAAAGTCCTCTAAAAAATATCCCATCGCACCATAAAATTTACTCTGCGCTTTAGCTTTTATGTCTTGGCTTAGGGCCGTAGCATAAGGTAAGAAAAAGCCGGTTAAAAACACTTTTAAAATTTTCTCCAAGTTTTCGTTTAGTTCGTTTTTTAGCACAGCAGCGATAAAAACAAGCTGGTTTGATATACTATCTACTTCACCCATTTTAGGAGTAAAATTTATGCTTTTATAAAATTTAGACAGATCCTCATCAGCTGCGTTAAAATAATATCGCGCCTTAAAATACGGCTCTAAAATAACAAAATCATCACAAAGCGCCGCGCTACTTTCATTTTGTAAAAATTCGCTATAAAGTGCCGATCCTGCACGAGAAGCCTGCGTATCATTTTGCACGAGCCAAGTTTTTGACTTTTTTATCTGCATAAACTGCGTTACATCTAAAATTTTGTTAAAATGATTAGCCAACGCGATAGCTAAAACACCATAAATTTCACCAACTCTCACATTTAACCTCTGAATTTTAAAAATCTAAGTCTAATTGAATTTAACACAACCGTAACCGAACTAAAACACATAGCTATGGCGCCGTATATTGGATTTAAAAGTAGTCCAAATACAGGATAAAGCACACCGGCAGCGATTGGGATACAAATGATATTGTACACAAAAGCCCAAAATAAATTTTCTTTTATCGTTCTCATCGTGCTTTTACCAAGCTCTATAACATGCAAAACGCTTCTTAAGTCATTTTTAACAAGCACGATATCTCCTGCGCCTTTTGCTATATCAGAGCCGGAGTTCATCGCTATGCCTACATCAGCTTGTTTTAGTGACGGAGAGTCGTTTATACCATCTCCGACAAAGATAACCCTGCCTTGCTTTCCAAGCTGTGATATAAGCTCAAATTTATCGCTTGGAAGCGCATTTGCATAATACTCATCAACACCAAGTGCAAGAGCTGATGCACTAACCACGCTCTCATTATCACCAGAGAGCATTACGGTTTTTATGCCGTGTTCTTTTAGTGTCGAGATAACATGCACACTCTCGTCTCTTAGCTCATCGCCAAGAGTTATAAAGCCTGCAAATTTTTGATCTATCGCAACAAGTATAATTCCGCTTCCGTCTTTTACGATCTCAGCCATCTCGGCTCTTTGCTGCGCATCTATCTCTATACCTTCACCTCTTAAAAGTTTTTCGTTGCCTACGATGACCGAATTTTCATCATCATAGTATGCCACACCGTGACCTACTATGGTTTTAAAATTTCCGGTAAGTTTTTTTATTTTGATATTATTTTGTTTTGCGTATTCAACTACAGCCTTTGAAATAAGGTGTTCGCTTAAATTTTCCACGCAAGCTACAAGAGATAGATGATGCTCGCTTAAAGAGTGCTTTTTAACGGCAATTTTACCCTTGCTAAGCGTTCCTGTTTTATCAAAAACAGCAAATTTTACATCTTTGATAATCTCTAATACTTCTGGATTTTTAATCAAAATTCCACCCTTTGCACCACGTGCTAATGCAGATATTATCCCTATAGGAGTAGCAAGCCCAAGGGCGCAAGGACAAGAGATGATCAGCACACAAATCGCATTTGAGATAGCGTAATCAAAATTTTTACCAACTAGATACCAAACTAAAAATGTAGCAATAGAGATCAAAATAACGCTTGGCACGAAAATATTTGCCACACGATCTGCAAGTCTGGAAATAGGCATTTTTTTAGTGCTTGCATCGCTTAAAAGAGCTACGATCTGCGAAAGAAGCGTTTGAGTAGGTTTTTTGGCGGTTTTTATACTAAGATAACCGTTTGTATTTAACGTCCCGGCAAATACATTATCGCCAACCGCCCTATAAACAGGCAAGCTCTCTCCTGTTAACATCGAGGTGTCTATCTCGGCTCCGCCTTGCACGATAACACCGTCACACGGGATGTTATATCCGCTTTTAACGACTACGATATCGCCGATATTTAGCTCATTTATATCAACTTGTATATTTTGACCGTCAGGCTTTATCACAAGTGCGATTTTTGGTGAAATTTTAAGCAATGTTTTTAGATAATCCCCCGCTTTTGCCTTTGAACGCTCCTCTAAATACTTACCCAAAAGCACAAAAGAGATTATCATAGCAGAGCCTGAAACATACATGTTTCTAAGATCGCTAGGTAGAAAGTCTGGAAATAAAAATACAAATAACGAATACAAAAATGCGCTTGCCGTGCCAAGTGCCACAAGGACGTTCATGTCGTAATTTTTATTTCTCACGGCACCCCAAGCATGGACGTAAAAGCCTCGTCCGCTAAAGCAAAGAACAAATAACGCAAGCAAGATCATGGCTAAATTTATAATAAAACTAGTCTCACCAAACATTTCAAGCACCATAATGACGGCGCTTATAACTATGGCTGCTATAAAACGGTCTCGCAAAGAGGCTATATGGCGCTTTCGTTTTTGCTCAAATTCATCAGCGCCAAAAGCGATGTCGTATCCTAATTTTTTTATCTTGTTTTCAAGTAGGGTCTGCACCTGGGCGTTTGATACTTCAAATTCACCCAAGCCATTTGCAAAATTTACCTTTGCAAAGCTTACTCCTTCGATCTTTTTAGCAACTCTTTCAATTGCATTTGAGCAATTTACGCAAGTCATTCCTGCTATATTTAGCTTAATTTTTTGCATTAAATTTCTTCTATAACACCAAATCCCAAATCGCTCATTTCCGATTTAAAATTTGCAACTTTTTCATCTGAAATTTCAAGACTAACCACTCTAGGCTCAACGCTTAAATCAACTTCAATCACTCCAAAATCATCCTCTAGTGCATTTTTTATAGTATTTGCACAATTAGAACAATGAACGTTTTCAACTTTAAATTTTCTCATATTATCTCCTTAATCAAATGGTTGTACTCATGACCGTAAATCATCTTTTTCTTATTAAATTTAAAACCCAAACTCTCATAAAACAGCAGTGTTTTTGGCTTATCTTCATCAACAATGAGTGAAATTTTACTAAAATTTCTCTCTTTTGCAACCTTGCAAACATATTCTATGAGCTTTGTGGCGATGCCCTGCCCTCTAAATTCTTTGCTAACGGCGATACTGTCGATATAAAACTCATCCTCTTCGCATTCGTTAGCAAGAGTAAATTTACTATTTTTGTTGCTATAGTTTTTTAAAATTTGAGCATCCAGCGACTCTAAATCACCGCCAAAATACACACAAATCGCACCTACGATTTCGTCTGAAATTTTAAAAACATAGACATTATTATAACTTACTCTGTTTACTTCACTTTGAAAAAATTTAACTAAAATTTCATCGCAAAGCAAGTCATTGTCGGTCCCCGCAAGATAATAAGCGGCATCCTCCATAGCAAGCCTAAGTAAGGCTATACATCTGCTTGCTTCTTCTTTTTTGGCTTTAAAAATCATTCGCAAATTATAAGCTTTTTAGCTTAAATTTTTTGCAAACACCGCATAAATCTCACTCTTTTTAAGTAAGCCTTTTGTATAATATGGCTTTTTATTTTAAATATTCGCAAAGGAAACTTATGGGACGAGCATTTGAATACAGAAGAGCCGCCAAAGAAGCACGCTGGGATAAAATGAGCAAAGTTTTTCCAAAACTTGCCAAAGCTATCACTATCGCAGCTAAAGAGGGCGGAATAGACCCTGATATGAACCCAAAACTTCGTGCGGCTATCTCTGCGGCAAAAGCCGAGAATATGCCAAAAGACAACATAGACGCTGCTATAAAACGCGCAAACGGAAAAGATAGCACAGATATCAAAACTATATTTTACGACGGAAAAGCAGCACATGGAACACAAATCATCGTAGAGTGCGCTACGGATAACCCGACACGAACCGTGGCAAACGTCAAAGCGATATTTCACAAGAACGGAGGTGAAATTTTACCAAGCGGAAGTCTTAGTTTTATGTTTTCAAGAAAGAGCGTTTTTGAGCTTGAAAAACCTACCAAAGATATCGAAGAGCTTGAGCTTGAGTTGATTGATTTTGGGCTTGAAGAGATAGAACTTGAAGGTGAGTCACTTTATGTCTACGGCGACTATACAAGCTTTGGTACACTTAGCGAAGGTATAGAAAAGCTGGGGCTTGAAGTTAAAAAAGCAAGACTTGAATACATCCCTACATCAAGCATATCTTTAAACGAAGAAGAGATGTCTGAAGTAGAAAAACTTCTTGATAAGTTAGAAGATGATGATGACGTTCAAGCTGTTTATACAAATATAGAATAAATTTAAAAAGGAAAAATATGCGTTTTGACGAATTAAAAATTTACGAACCAAACATGGATGAATTAAGTAAGGCTAAATTTGCAATTTTAGACACAGACAAGGGAGAGATAAAACTTGAACTTTTTGCAGATGAAGCGCCTCAAACAGTGGCAAATTTTGTTGAGCTCATAAAAAGCGGCTTTTATAATGGGCTAAATTTCCACCGTGTTATACCAAATTTCGTTATCCAAGGAGGATGCCCTCACGGCACAGGCACCGGCGGTCCAGGCTGGAGAATAATATGCGAATGTGACGATCAAAATGTGCGCCATGAACGCGGAAGTCTTAGTATGGCTCATGCCGGACGTGATACGGGCGGAAGTCAATTTTTTATCTGCCACAGCGCACAGCCACACCTTGACGGCGTGCATACCGTGTTTGGCAAATGTGTAGACGATGAGAGCTTAAAAGTGCTTGATAGCATAAGAGCGGGAGATAAGATAAATTCGGCTAGTGTTAAAGAAAACCTCTAAAGGATAAGCCTTGACAACAACACAAGCAAAAAAACCTTTAGCGATCAGGCTAATGACAAATTTAGCCTTTTGGGTCGTAGTAGGTATCGTAGGCGGTATTTTAGTTGGCGTTTTTGCACCAGATCTTGGTGTGGCAAGTAAGCCTGGTATTGATTATTTTATCAAAGCTCTTAAAATTTTAATAGGTCCTATTATATTTTTAACGATAGTTTCTGGCATAGTCGGACTTGAGAGTTTAAAAGACCTAGGAAGTATAGGACTAAAAGCATTTATATACTTTGAAGTGGTAAGCACTCTAGCTTTGGCTTCAGGTATATTTTTTGGCGAAGTTTTACGACCTGGTCATGGCATGAATCTTGACTATACAACGCTTGATCCAAGTAGTGTCGATAAATACACTCACGTTGATCGCGATGTAGGCTCAATGTGGTCGATATTAAAAAGTGCTGTTCCAAGCGACCCGATAAGTCCGTTTATAAATTCAAACACTCTTCAAGTGCTTTTTATGGCTCTTGTTGTAGCGATCGTTCTTTCGTTTTTAAAGCATGACTATAAAAAAGCATGTCTAAGACCACTTGAATTCGTTCAGCATTATGTGCTTAAGCTACTTACTTGGCTTATGCTATTTAGCCCTGCGGCTGCATTTTCAGCAATGGCGTATCTAATCGGCAAATTCGGCCTTAGCTCACTTTTTGGCATGATGGAGCTTCTTGCAGTAATGGCACTTGCTAGCTGCTTTTTTATATTTGTCATACTTGGCATTATCTGCTACTTTGCAAAAGTCAATGTCTTTAAATTTATGCGCTTTATATCAAAAGAGGTTTTGGTTGTATTTGCAACAAGCTCAAGCGAAACCGCTCTTGCACCGCTTATGCAAAAGCTAGAAGCCGCCGGTATCCACAGAGGCGCAGTAGGACTTATCATACCTACAGGATACTCTTTTAACTTAGATTGCACAAACATCTATCTAAGCTTAAGTATTATATTCCTAGCACAAGCCTTTAACATACCGTTAAGCTTCGAACATCTAATCAGCATACTTATCGTGCTAATGATAACAAGCAAAGGCGCGGTTGGTGTTACAGGTTCTGGATTTATCGTATTAGCAGGAACTCTAGCAGCTCTTCCTTCAACAGGTATCCCGGTTGTAACAGTTGCAGTCTTACTGGGAGTTGATAAATTTATGTCAGAAATGCGTGCCGTTGGAAACCTATGCGGCAATGCCGTAGGATGTCTGATCGTATCGATTTGGGATAAAAAGGTCGATATGGAAAAATTCAGATATGCTATCGATCATCCTGAAGAATTTCACTTTCATGCTTAAATTTAGGGCGATTATCCGCCCTAAATTCATCTAAAAACAAATTTGGGCTATGGTTTGGGTATAAAATTTATACCATAGCCGCTTAATTTAAAATATCTCTCTTTCAAGACCAAACTCGACACCGACTTTAGCAAGCTCAAGAGTAGCGTCTATAAATTTATAATCCCCATCCAAATAAGGTAAAAACATAGGAATTTCAGTGCATGCAGCGATATAAACATCTGCCTTAATCTCGCTTATTATTTGGTTAAATTTAGGCACAAATTCTTGCGTTTTACCGGCTTTTACTCCCTTATATATACAGTCCATAAGTCCGTCTTGTTGCTCTTTGCTAAAACCAACGCTATTTAAACCATATTCTTTAAGAATATTGTCGTAAACTCCGGCTTTCTTTGTTCCGCTAGTTGCTATAACAGCGATATCTTTTGCATTTGGATAGCGCTTCTTTACTGCATCTACGGCAACTTTTGCGATATGTAAAATTTTTACACCGGCTTCTTTTTCTACATCAGGAGCAAAGAAATGCGCCGTGTTGCAAGCCATAAGCATAGCCTCGCAACCCGCCTCCTTTAATCTTTTAGCGCTCTGGACTAATTTAGCAAGAGGACTCACACCCTCTCCCATTATAAATTTTGTTCTATCCTCGATCTGTGCGAAACTGTCTATGACTATATGTAGATGTTCCTGGTCACAAGTAGCCGGGGTTAGATCTATGATTTTTTTATATAAATCCGCCGTAGCAAGGGGTCCCATACCGCCTATTATACCTAGCTGTTTCATGAATTCCACACCTTTTCATTAAGTTCGTTTTCACTTTTTGCGATAACAACCGCGCCCATCATATCTCCAACTACGTTCATAGATGTTCTACCCATATCAAGTATAGCATCTATGCCAAGTATCATGCCGTAAGCGATAGCTACTACGCTACCTGCCTCTACTTTTAATCCTACTGACTCAAGTACCATAAGTAGCATAATGGCTCCAGCTCCAGGTACTCCGGCTGTTCCTATAGAGGCCAAAACAGCTGTTAGAACAACGGTAAGCTGCTGTGATAAATCAAGCGGAGAACCGACCACGTTTGCTACAAATATCGCACAGACTCCAAGATATATCGTTGTTCCGTCCATATTTATAGTAGCACCAACAGGAAGAGTAAAGCCAAATATACTTCTTGGAACACCCATGCTTTTTTCTGCTGTTTCCATAGATACAGGTATCGTTGCACCCGATGAACGAGTAACAAATGCCGTAATCATCGGCGGTCTTACCTTTTTAAGAAAAGTCATAGGACTTAGTTTACAGAAAAAGCAAATAGCAAAGTAAACAAGCACAATTTGCAATACCAAACCAATATAAACACTGATCGTTACATTAGCAAGCGGTCCAAACGCCTCCGCGCCATTTTTGGAAAATACGATGAAAATAAGAGCAAAAACACCTATCGGAGCATACTGCATAACCCAGCCAACAACTCTAAACATAACATCGCTCATACCTTCAAAAAAGGCATAAACCGTATCGGCAGCTTTTTTTATGTTCTCTTCTTTACTATCTCTACTAAATGCAAGAGCGATACCAAAAAATATACAAAAACAAATGATAGGCAAAACATCACCTTTTGCAATTGATCCAAATGGATTTGTAGGGATGATATTTAGTAAAATTTCAACAAGAGTAGGCGCTTTGACTTCTTTTGCCACACCTGAAATATTAGCAAGTTCAAGCCCCTCTCCAGGAGATAAGACTACACCAACTAAAAGACCTATAATGATAGCGCATAGCGAGGTAAACATATAAAATACAATAACCTTTAAGCCGACCTTGCCAAGATGTGATGGCGCAATAGAACTAGTTCCTACTATAAGCGTGCAAACTATCACCGGCACCATTATCATTTTTAACAATCTAATAAATAGATCGCCAAATGGTGCTAAAAATTCAATCGCTCCATTTGCTTTTTGAAAAACAATACCAAAAATTGCACCCAAAATAAGACCTACCAGAATTCTAACAAGAAGGTTTGTTCTAAAATATAGGGAAAATATCCCGCCTTTGTTCTCACTCATATCAAGCTCCTAATTGTGATTTAGTTCATTATTATCTTACTCCCTAAAAGCAAAATTTTTTTTTAAATTTAAAAAAAATATACTATCTTGATATTTTTATTCAAAAAGTGTTTAAATTTTACCCATAATTAAAAAAGGTAAAAATTTATTTTAAGATGATTTTAAATTTTTGTGTGAAAATTAACAAAAGAAGAAGAGCGATGAGACTTGCTCATCGCTTAAAATATTAGTTTTTTGGACCTGCTTTTGCGTACTCGATACCCTCTTTAACATCTTCATAACGCTTAAAATTTGCCTCAAACATAGCAGCAAGCTTATCACGAGTTACACGGTATTCATCAGCATTTGCCCATGTATTTATAGGATTAAGAAGTTTTGTTTCAACGCCATCAAGTGCCTTTGGTATAGCTAGATTAAATTTATCAAAATTTTCAAATTCACACTTTGTTATACTTCCATCCAAGATAGCATTTATGCAAGCACGAGTAGCTTTTATGCTCATTCTCTTGCCTACACCGTATGCTCCGCCACTCCAGCCGGTATTTACAAGATAAACATTTACACCGTGCTTATCGATCTTTTCGCCAAGAAGTTTGGCATAAACGGTTGGATGCAAAGGCATGAAAGGCTCACCAAAACATGCGCTAAACGTAGCTACCGGCTCTGTTATACCACGCTCTGTTCCTGCTACTTTTGCAGTATAACCACTTAAGAAATAATACATTGCTTGTTCTTTTGTAAGCTTTGAAACAGGAGGTAGTACGCCAAATGCATCTGCAGTTAGGAAGATAATATTTTTAGGATGACCTGCGCTTAGACTTGGCTCATGGTTTTGGATATGTTCGATAGGATAGCTTACGCGAGTATTTTCTGTTTTACTACCATCTTTGTAATCAACAACGCCGTTTTCATCTGCTACAACATTTTCAAGCAGAGCATTACGTTTGATAGCGCCGTAAATTTCAGGCTCACTAGATGGGTCAAGGTTTATACACTTTGCATAACAGCCGCCCTCAAAGTTAAACACACCATCATCATCCCAGCCGTGCTCGTCATCTCCTATTAGCTTGCGGTGCGGATCGGTTGAAAGTGTTGTTTTGCCTGTTCCGCTTAGTCCAAAAAACAGTGCAGTATCTCCGTCTTTGCCGACATTTGCCGAACAGTGCATACTAAGCTTTCCTTCAAGCGGAAGCCAGTAATTCATCATGGAAAAAATTCCTTTTTTCATCTCGCCGCCATACCACGTTCCGCCGATAACAGCGATGTTTTCTTCGACATTAAATATAACAAAAACTTCGGAATTTAGTCCATCTTCTTTAAAGCTATCATTTACGCATTTACAAGCGTTAAAAACAACAAAATCAGGTTTAAAATTTTTAAGCTCTTGTTGGCTTGGACGAATAAACATATTTTTTACAAAATGAGCTTGCCATGCAACTTGAGTTACAAAGCGAACCGAGCGTTTTGATTTGGCACTTGCACCACAATAAGCATCTTGAACATAAAGGTCGCTTCCGCTCAATTGTTTTTTTGCTTTAGCTAAAAGCTTATCAAAAAGTTCTTTTGTGATAGGTTGGTTTATCTTACCCCATGCAATGTATTTTTGGCTTTCGTCTTGTTTTACGAAGTATTTATCTTTTGGACTTCTACCTGTAAAAATTCCAGTATCCACCATAAAAGTACCGTTGTCGCTTACTCTGCCTTCGCCGTTGCGCTTTTCGTGTTCAAAAAGCTCATCGTAGCTTATGTTGTGAAAAATTTCTTTCACACCGTTTAGTCCAAGCTTTGCAAGTTCACTGATCATAACATTTCCTTATAAATTTATTTAAATATGGACAAAAGCACACCGGCTGCGACCGCAGAGCCGATAACACCCGAAACATTTGGTCCCATAGCATGCATAAGCAAAATGTTAGTGCAATCTTCCTTAATACCCTCTTTATTAGCAACTCTAGCCGACATCGGAACAGCGCTAACACCGGCTGCACCTATAAGTGGATTTATCTTGTCTTTGCTAAATTTATTCATAATTTTAGCCATTATAATACCAGCTGCAGTTCCTATAGAAAATGCAACAAGACCTAGCATTAAAATACCTAGCGTGTTTGGTACAAGAAATTTTTCAGCGGCCAATTTAGAGCCAACAGAAAGTCCCAAAAATATCGTTACGATATTTATAAGAGCGTTTTGCATGGTATCGCTCAAGCGCTGAACTACGCCACATTCACGCACCAAATTTCCAAAAGCAAGTGCGCCGATAAGCGGAGTTGCATCAGGAAGCACAAGGACACAAAGCATCAAAATCGTAATAGGGAAGATGATCTTTTCACGCTTGCTTACCTCTCGCAACTGCACCATGCGAATTTTACGCTCTTCTTTTGTCGTAAGCGCTCTCATGATCGGTGGTTGTATAATCGGAACTAACGCCATATACGAGTATGCTGCAACGGCTATAGCTCCAAGCAAATCAGGCGCAAGTCTGGAAGCTAAAAATATCGCCGTAGGACCATCCGCTCCACCTATAATACCAATCGCAGCGGCATCCGCTAAAGAAAAATTAAAAATGGAAGTATGTTGGCTAAGAGCCAATGCGCCAATAAGTGTTGCAAAAATTCCAAACTGTGCCGCGCCTCCTAGCATAGCTGTTTTTGGATTAGCTAGAAGTGGTCCAAAGTCAGTCATCGCTCCGACACCCATGAAAATGATAAGAGGGAAAAGTCCGCTTTCTATACCAAAACCGTAAATAATACCCAAAAATCCGTTTGGACCAGCGATTTCGGCAATTGGGATATTTGCCAGTAGTCCACCAAATCCGATAGGAAGCAACAAAAGCGGCTCAAATCCTTTTTTAATCGCTAAATAAAAAAGCAAAAAGCAGACAAAAAACATTATGATCCTGCCCCAGCTTTGAGTAAATTTGCTTAACTCATGTCCCGAACTATCTTTTAGCCCATCGGTCGGATTTAAAAAAGCATTTATGCCGGTAGTCTTGTAAAAACCCCTAAAAAGATCGCCTATGCTTTTTTCTTTATACTCAACCTTTGGCGCACTAGGAGCGGCTTGAACAGTATCTGCATAACAAAATATCGATGCGAAAGTAACAAGCATCATATAAAGTAAAATTTTTTTCATAAATTTTTACATCCTAGCTAAGACTTGTCCATTTTGGACATTTTGACCCTGTATCACTTCAATGACGCTTATTACTCCATCATTTGCAGCAGGAACTTCGATCTCCATCTTCATTGCTTCTAAAATAACAACAGCTTGTCCTTTTTTAACACTATCGCCTACTTTGACTAAAATTTTACTAACAGTACCTGGCAGGCTACTAAGTATCGCTTCTCCGGTTGAAGTTTTAGATGAAGTCTGGACTTGTGGCGCAGACACAGGAGTTATACTTTTTGCCTCTACACCATCACTAAAGCCCTCTTTAACTTCGACATTATAGGTCGTGCCATTTACAACTACGCTGTATTTTCCATTATTTGAGCTTGCAACTTGATTTAAAGCAACCTCTTTTGTTTTTTGCATTTGACTTATCTTGCGAACATTAACCTTTGCTTCACCTTTTAAGAATGCGATACCTTTTTCTTTACAGGCGGCGGCTATAAATAAATTCTCATCATTTATCTCAATGCCCTCTTTAGTTAAAATTTCTCTTGTATGAGCCAAAGATTTACTTTCGTCACGATCTGCTATATCAAGCGCTTTTTGCGTGGTAGGTTCTAATTTTAATTGCTCGGCAGCTAATTTTACGACTTCACTGTCTGGAGCGCAAGGGGTTTTGCCGAAGTAACCAAGAACCATTTTGCCATACCCTTCGGCGATATTTTTCCATTTTCCAAACATTACGTTATTAAATGCTTGCTGGAAATAAAACTGACTAACAGGCGTTACACTTGTGCCATATCCACCCTTTTCAACGACTTCGCGCATGGCGTCAATTACTTGAGGAAATTTATCAAGTATGTTATTATCACGCATCATTTGAGTGTTTGCCGTAAGTGCGCCGCCAGGCATAGGAGAAAATGGTATCAAAGGACTTACTTGCGTTGCCTCAGGCGGAGTGAAATAATCACTCAAGCAACCTTTTAACACATCTTCGTATTTTAAAATTTTCTCTACATCAAGACCGCCAAGATCATAATCCTTACCTTTAACAGCATGAAGCATAGTTAGGATATCAGGCTGAGATGTTCCGCCGCTAAGAGGCGCGGCAGCCAGGTCTATACCGTCAGCCCCTGCTTCAAGTGCAGCCAAGTAACATGACACGCTCACGCCAGCCGTCTCATGAGTATGAAGTCGCACATGAGTGCCTTCAGGCAGTAGTCTTCTAGCCATTTTTATGGTTTCGTATACTTTTTGGGGGCTACTTGTGCCGCTTGCGTCTTTAAAGCAAACACTATCATAAGATATGCCTGCATCTAAAATTTCACGCAAAATTCTCTCATAAAAAGCAACATCGTGAGCACCAACACAGTTTGGCGGTAGATCCATCATCGTAACGACGACTTCGTGTTTGAGTCCGTGATGAACTATCCTTTCGCCAGAGTATTTTAAATTTTCAACATCATTTAAGGCATCGAAATTTCGTATCGTAGTTGTGCCGTGTTTTTTAAACATTTTTGCGTGCAGGTCGATAAGCTCTCTACTTCCAGTGTCAAGCATAACGGTATTTACACCGCGTGCGAGTGTTTGTAAATTTGCATCTTTTCCCACGATAGATCTAAATTTATCCATCATCTCAAAGGCGTCTTCGTTTAGATAAAAATACAAACTTTGAAAACGTGCGCCTCCGCCAAATTCAAAGTGAGTTATGCCGGCATCTTTTGCAGCCTCAAGAGCCGGGAAAAAGTCATTCATAAGCACGCGTGCACCATAAACCGACTGAAAACCGTCACGAAAAGTCGTGTCCATAATGTCAATAAATTTCTTTGCCATTTTTTACCTTCTTGTGTTTTTCTTGTATTGATTTATAGCGGCGCCTATGACTGCCACCAACTCGTTATTGTTTATCGAAGTTTGATTTGGTTTGGATGGGGGTGGTAAAACATCAGGCATACTTGCAAAGCGTTCAAAAATTTTAGCCTGAACCTTAAGCACAAGAACCATTAGCATGAGAAATAAAAATACACTACTCATGCCAAGGATCATAAATCTAAAACCTTCAGCAACTAGATTTACTTGCATAAAAATTTCCTTTAAGATCTCAAATTTTCTAAAAATATATCAAAAAACAACTAAAAAAGAGTTTGTCTACACTAAAAATATATCAAAAAATTTAAAAGTGTAGCAATCAGAAAACGGCACCTTTAAAACCAAAAAGATGCCGTTTGTCTATCAGCTAAAAAACAACATATTTATCATAATAGCTAGCACGAAAATAGGCGATACGTATCTAACCAGAATATACCAAACATCAAACATAAAATCAGTCATATATGGGCTAAATAACGTATATAGCGCCTCTTTTTTGATAATATATCCGGCAAATATAGCCCCGCCTATACCACCAAGCGGAAGTAAAATTTTCTCAGCCGTAAAATCAAGGAAACTAAAGAAATCTTTGCCAAACACCATGTATTTGTCACCAACTCCTTCGATATTTGCAAATATACAAAGTATACCAAGAGCAAAAATTCCACCGCCAACGATAGCTAGCGACTTTGCACGACTTATATCAAATTCACGTATAAGGAAAAATACAAAAGGTTCAATGATAGATATCGCAGAGGTTAGTGCCGCAAAACTAAGCGCCGTAAAGAACATGATCGCAAGAATATTGCCCGTAAAGCCTAAATTTGCAAAGAGTGTAGGAAGCGACATAAATACCAGCCCAACACCTTGAGACGGTTCTGCATCAAATTCAAATACAAATGTAAATATCACAAGTCCTGCTATGATAGCTATGAGGATATTTATACCGACAACGCTTATTGTAGACCTAAATAAATTTGCATCATCAGAGAGTGAAGCCGAGTAAGTAATAATAACTGCCATACCTAACGACATAGTAAAAAATGCAAGTCCAAGTGCTGAAAAAAACGAAGCTAATGTTATTTTGCTAAAATCAGGAACAAGTAAAAACTGTGCAGCTTTTATAAATCCATCCATGGTGCATGAGTAAAATAACATAAATAAAAGCATCAAAAAAAGAGCAGGCATCATCCATACACTTATCTTTTCTATACCGCTTTTAACACCGCGAGAAAGGATAAGCAAGCAAGTAGCAAACGCTAAAGCAAAAAATACAAACTGCCCCAACGAATCTTTTGTTAAAAACTCAAGAAAATAATCCTTAGAGCTTTCGATATTTTTAGGCAAAGATGTAAAAGAGAGCGTAAGATACTTAAATACCCAACCTATAATCACTAGATAATAACTAGCGATAACAGCCGCAGTAACCATAGTAAGACCGCCGACATAACCCCAGAATTTTTTGTTTTTAAACGCTAATTTTCTAAAGGCGTTTACACTATCACTTTCACTAAGCTTACCTATGCTTAATTCTGCTAAAAAAACCGGTATCGCTACTAAACAGCAGATCAAAATATAAAGCATAACAAAGGCTGAGCCACCATTTTCTCCTACGACATAAGGAAATTTCCATATCGCACCAAGTCCTACGGCAGAGCCTGCCACCGCAAGAACATAACCTATCCTACTAAACTGTTCTTTTTGCACTATAAAATTCCTTTCACTAAAACTATAAATACACACACGGGAGCAATGTATCGGACTAGAAAATACCAAATTTTAAAGACCCTTTCTCCCATATATGGTACAAATAATTTTTTTAATGTATTAACTTGCATGAAGTATCCGACAAAAATCGATATAACTATACCACCAAGAGGAAGCATGATGTTTGAGCTTAGATAATCAAGACAATCAAAAAAACTTTTATCAAAAAATTTGAGTATCTCCTTAACCTCGTTTATATTTGAAAGCGCACAAAGTACACCCAAAACATAAACTACGCTACCTACTATAAGAATTGATCTTACGCGACTTAAGCCAAAATTTCTATTTAGATAGAAGATGCATGGCTCCACCATCGAAATGGCAGATGTAAGTCCCGCAAAGACAAGTGTTATAAAAAACGTAAAACAAAGCACATTACCAAGCACTCCCAGCTTAGCAAAAAGTGTAGGAAGCGAGATAAAGGCAAGACCGACACCTTGAGACGGCTGGGCATCAAATTCAAACACAAAGGTAAACACGATCAGACCGATGATAATGCTGATTATGATATTTAAAAAAACTACATATAAAGAAGAGGTAAATAAATTTGTATTATCATCAAGACTTGAAGAGTATGTTAAAACCGCCCCTATACCGATGCACATGGTAAAAAACGCAAGCCCAAGCGCCATAAAAATACTATCTGAATTTATCTTAGAAAAGTCAGGGACAAGCAAAAACTCCGCCGCCTTATCAAATCCATTCATGCTTGTAGAATAAGCAAGCATTAATAAAAGTAGGACAAAGAGTATCGGTATAAGCCATAAATTTATACGCTCTATGCCACTTTTAATACCCTTTGTAAGTATAAAAAAGTAAGCAAAAAATGCTATGGAAAAATACAAAATTTGTTCCCAAGCGTTAGTTGAGATAAAATTTCCAAACAAATTTGTCGAAGTCTCAATATCGGCAGGTAGCTTTGAAAGCGCAACGACGCTATATCTTATGACCCAACCGATAATAAGTGTATAAAAAGAGGCGACAAATAAACCAGTGATCATAATAACGCCGGCAAATCCCCACTCTTTAGAATGAGAAGGGGCTAGCTTTTTAAATGCATTTACCGTATCGCTAAGTGAAATTTTACCCATAGCCATCTCGGCAAAAAATATACTAAGCCCAACGACAATGGCGAAAAACAGATATAATAAAACAAATGCCGAACCGCCGTTTATGCCTACTAGATAAGGAAATTTCCACGCATTTCCAAGCCCTATAGCTGCTCCGACGATAGATAAAATAAAGCCTATTTTGCTAAATTTTTCACTCATATCAACTGCCAAAAATTTGATAAAGCATGATAGCAATTATCGCAAGCGGAGTAATATAACGAAGTAAAAAATACCAAATTTCAAACACTTTCTCATTCATAAATGATCCAAAAAGTGTAAGTAAAGCCTCTTTTTTAAGCATAAATCCAACAAAAAAGCTAAATACAATGGCACCAAACGGCATTAAGACGTTTGAAGTAGCATAGTCAAGAAGGTCAAACATCGGCTTACCTAAAAATGTAAAACTCTCAGATGTCGGCTTATAGTAAGAAAATATACAAAATGCACCCAAGACGTATACGACCATACCGATATAAATCAAAGCATTTAGACGAGTTATTTTAAATTTATTTACAAGATAAAAGACAAATGGCTCTATCATGGAAACCGCACTTGTAACACCTGCAAACAAAAGTGATGTAAAAAATGCAACCGATAAGATGTTACCCACTATTCCAAGCTTTGCAAAAAGAGTCGTTAAAGATACAAAGATAAGTCCTGGTCCAGCCTGTGTAGTGTCTCCGCCGTAAGCAAAAACAAAGGTAAACACGACAAGCCCCATCATGATACCGATTAAGATATTTATAAATATGATAGAAAGCGTAGCTTTTACCAAATTTGTTCCGTCAGAGAGATTTGCAGCGTATGTAGGAACAGTGCAAACGCCCATGGATAGTGAAAAAAACGCAAGACCAAGAGCCATCAAGACTGTATCTGCAGTTATAGCACCAAAATTTGGAACAAATAAAAATTCAGCCGCTTTTAAAAATCCATCAGCCATTGAGAACGAATAAAACAGCATTAAAACCAGCAAAACAAAAAGTGTCGGCATCATCCATATATTTAGCTTTTCTATACCGCCCTTTATGCCTTTTGAAACTACAAAAAATACAATAAAAAACACGACACTAAAACAGATTAAAGCACTAAAGACATCGCCGCTTAAAAGCAGGCCAAATATCGCTCCGGCCTCTGACACATCTTTAGGAAGCGCAGTAAAGCTTATGTATATATAGTATAGGATCCAGCCGATAACAACCATATAAAACGAAGCTATCAAAACAGCCGTTATCATAAAAAACCCTGTAAGTGACCATGCTTTTTTGTGTTTTGGTGCTAATTTATACATGGAATTTACTATATCCGTCTCACCTAATTTTCCTATGCTCAATTCAGCCAAAAAAGCAACAAAAGCAACACCAAAGGTAAGAGCCAGATAAAGCACTATGAAGGCAGAACCTCCGTTATTTCCAACCATAGTTGGAAATTTCCAAGCATTACCAAGTCCTACGGCAGAGCCTGCCATCGCCAAAACAAATCCTATTTTTGAAAACTTATCATTTAACATTTGTAGCCTATTTTAAATTTTTTTAAAATAAATCAAACGATACCATAAAAATCATAAAAAAACTTTTATTTTTGGATAACTTTAAGAAATTTTACACTGTTTTAAAAAGCTTATGTTTTTATTTGAAACACAGCATAAAACTTTAAGAAAATCAAAGCTTTATTTTTGTATCATACGACTTCAAAAGTCAAGTAGGGGACAGATCCGAAAGCTTTTAAAAATTTCACAAGGAGTTACGATGAAAAAAGTCGTATTTTTAATGTTAGCTCTTGCTGGTTTTGCATTTGGCGCAGACGGCGAGATGGTTAGATCTTATTCTGTTATCGCAGCCGGTATCGGTCTTGGTCTTGCTGCTCTTGGCGGCGCTATCGGTATGGGTAACACAGCTGCAGCAACTATTAGCGGTACAGCTAGAAACCCTGGCGTAGGTTCAAAACTTATGACTACAATGTTTATCGCACTTGCGATGATCGAAGCACAAGTTATTTACGCACTTGTTATTACACTTATCGTTCTTTACGCAAACCCAATGCTTGGCTAAGCGCTAGACGTTAAATTTAGCCCCATTCTTGGGGCTTTTGTTCTTTCTTAAAAATTCTTTTTGCGATCATGGTGGAATTGGTAGACACGCTATCTTGAGGGGGTAGTGCCAGTAGGTGTGCGAGTTCGAGTCTCGCTGATCGCACCATACACTTAAATTTAAAACTACCGTCTTACATATCTTATATAATTAGACTCAATTGTTAAAAATACTTATTAACAAAGAGGACAAAACGGCAAAGTGCCGTTTTGCGTGGATTACATAAATACAGGGATATTTGTATGCTCTAGGAAAAATCTTGATGTTCCGCCAAGCACCATTTCCATTAAGCCATTTTCTCCGTGTCTTCCGGCTACTATAAGGTCGGCATTTGCTTCATTTGCCACCTTAAGAAGAGCTTCGCCCGGTATAGAAGTTGTATCTACGACATCAAAAGTAGCTTTTATGCCGTGAAGACCAAAATACT
The DNA here is from genome assembly GCF_014892335.1 of Campylobacter sp. 7477a. Taxonomy (NCBI): domain Bacteria; kingdom Pseudomonadati; phylum Campylobacterota; class Epsilonproteobacteria; order Campylobacterales; family Campylobacteraceae; genus Campylobacter; species Campylobacter sp. 7477a. Next base: position 8,956 of record NZ_JADBJH010000002.1, on the reverse strand, counting down.
CTTCAAGCTTTTTAAGATTAATCTCCGCATTTTCTCCAAGGCTTGCCTTAGATGTTACGCAATGGACATTTTGGGCACGTTTTAAAAGATCTAGTGAACTAGTTAACGCACGTGAACTTTGTGGAGTAGCCGTCCAGCTTACAAGGATATTATTTGCACTAAATTCTTTTAAATTTCTTGGTATAGCTATCACGTTTTTGCCACTTTTTATAACAGCGGCTTCAAAAGTCCCGGTTATCTTACCGTTTAAAGGAACGGCAGCAACAACCATATCACAAAATTTAGACTCTTGCTCTACTATCGCGCTACGCTTTCCTTGATGTGTTACGAAATTTGCAGTGCACATGCCATCTATTGACTTGTCACTGATTTTAATATCAAGCTCTTTGCAAATTCGTTTAAACATCGCTTCATTTTGCTCGTGTTCTTCTTTCATGTCTGCCTTTGCCGACTTTAAAAATTCCTCAAACAAAACTCCGCCTCTTAACGTCATTTTCATGTTATAAACAATGCTAGGATCAAGCTGGCAAGCCATGATCTCCATGTGTGAATGAAACCACTTTGTAACTTTTAAAGCACCATAAACGCGTTGCTCTATATCATCACCTGCACCTATTGGAAATAAAATCTTTTTATACTTCATGTCAGATCCTTTGTGAAATTTTACTCTGCTAAAGATAGCGAAATTTTATTACCTTTTTGTTCGCTAACTACAACCTCTACAACATCGCCTACTTTTAGTGGAGTTTTTATTTTAGATATATGTAAAAGCCCGTCTACACCATCTTTTAATTCGACAAAAACACCAAAATCGACAACATTTTTTACAGCACCTTGAAATTTATCTCCGATATTAAACGTAGGCTTTACTCTATCTTTATCACGGTCGCGCCCATGTGGTTTCTTAGAAAAACCTCTTGAGTTATCTTTTGACGTGATTTCTATAATATAATCTTTTGCCGCATCAACATTTCTCTTAGCGCCACCGGCTATTTTAACCTCACCTTTTTCTCTATCAAGATCAATTGATACTTCAAAGCGTTCGATTATCTCTTTTATGGTTTTGCCGGCTTGTCCGATGATATCTACTATCTTACCCGGATCAACACTAAAGAGCTCAAGCTTTGGCAAAATTTCTTCATTAACAACGATCGCATTGTCTGCTTCTTCCATTAAATTTAAGATATGCTCGCGACCGCGTTTTGCCTGTTCAAGCGCCTCTTTAAGAACTTCAAGGCTAATTCCGCCAAGTTTTATATCCATCTGAAGCGCAGTTATACCGTCACGACTTCCAGCGACCTTAAAGTCCATATCGCCATCATGGTCTTCAAGCCCCATAATATCGGTTAAAACAGCATGCTTGTCGCCTTCAAACACAAGGCCCATCGCAACTCCCGCAACCAACTTTTGCGTGTCTACACCGGCTGCACGAAGCGCCAAAGAGCCACCACAAACACTTGCCATAGAGCTTGAGCCGTTACTTTCTAAAATTTCAGAAACAACACGCATTGTATATGGAGAATTTACATCTATGCTTGGAGTTAGTGCACGTTTTGCAAGGTTACCGTGTCCTAGTTCACGTCTGCCCGGTGCCTTAAGAGGGCTTGCTTCGCCAACGCTAAATCCAGGGAAGTTATAGTTAAACATAAATTTTTCTACAAGAGCTGTTTTTTCTGTTAAGATATCATACATCTGTGCATCGCTGTCAGTTCCTAGCGTAGCAACAACCAAGGCTTGTGTCTGACCGCGAGTAAACAAACATGAGCCATGTGCATTTGGCAGGACATTTGTTTCAATGCTTATTGGACGAACCTCGTCAAGTCTTCTGCCGTCAGCACGAATTCCTTCGTTGATGATTTGTTCGCGGACGATTTTTTTCTTAAATTTACCAAGAACATTTGAGATAACGCCCTCTTCCCATCCTTCTTGCTGGGCTATTTCGTCGCTTAAAATTTGCTTGGCTATCTTTGTAAGCTCGCTTGCACGCTCGCTTTTTGCCATTTGGTTGATAGCATTTTTAACATCGTTTTTATAAAATTTATCGATATAAACAGCTATGTTTTCATTTTCTATTTCAGGTTTTAGCTCAAGGACTGCGTCATCTTTTTTATGTTCTTTAAATGCCTCTTCGTAGGCATTGCTCGCGCGAAGTATCGCCTTAGCCGCAAAGTCTATCGCCTCGACCATTCTATCTTCACTAAATTCATTCATGCTTTGTTTGTCGATAATGTTATCTTCAAGGCTAGGACTCATTATCGGATCAATAGCCGCGATAGGTATTATCTGTGCGCTTTGTTGAGGGAGGCTTCTCATCTCTATCATCAAAAGCTCATCTTTTGTACCGGCTACGTAAAGATCAAGCGCGCTCTCTTTTAATTTAGAATTGCTTGGATTTATGACAAATTCATCATCTATATATCCAACCCTAACACCGCAAACAGGACGATTAACCGGTATATCACTTAGATAAAGTGCAACCGAAGCCGCATTAAGTCCTACAACTTGCAAATCAACCTCTGGATCTGCAGATAGCACCATAACAACTATTTGTGTAGGATAGGCGTAGCCTTTAGGAAAAAGTGGTCTTAAAGAGCGGTCAATAATACGCGCTGTTAATGTTTCAAAATCACCCGGCTTAGTTTCACGCTTTACATAACCACCAGGTATCCTTCCTGCGGCGTAAGCTTTTTCTATATATTGGACGGTAAGCGGTAAAAAGTCCTCGCTAACTTGCGTATCTTCCCTAGCTACCGTAGCCAAGACAACCGTGTTTTTAACACGTAGTAAAACCGCCCCAGCTGCTTGTTTTGCAACTTTATTTAGGTCAAAAATTTCAACCTGATTATTTACTTCTATACTATATTGCATTATTTTTCTCTCCTTGTTGTTTTTGTAACGGTAAATAGTAAGGACTCTCTTCTAAAATAGACATTATACTTTCACTTGTTACGGCTATCTTTTTAGCATAATAACTATCCACATCTATAAAGTCGGCTATTTTATTTATCATATAAATTTCATCTACTAAATCATTTAAGCTAGCAGCCACATCGGTTGCTATGACGGGTGTGGCATACGCGATTGATTTTACTTTTAAGCCCATTAAAGTCTTTATGCAAACTGATGCGGTAAGCCCTGTTTCGCAGCCTTCATCTATAAGCAAGATATTTCTATCTTTTAGCTTGCCAAGTAAATTTCCTTTTCTATACTTGTATACGTTTTTTAAAATTTTCTCTTCGTATTTTCTATGTGCTTCGCCGTATACAAAGTCATAACTTATATTAAAAGCTCTTATCAAGGCATCATCTAAAACGATATCTTCGGTTTCGCTTACTATGCCTATGCTACACTCCGGGTTATTTGGCGCAAATATCTGTTCGCTAAACAGCATCTCGTAGCTAAGCCCCAGACCTTTGCATATAAAATCCGTCAGTAAAACAGAATCAAGCGACATACAAACCATTATGGTCTTTCTGTCGACAAGCTCCTTTTTTGGCAAAATTTCAAGTAGTTTCGCCGCCGCATCGAGCTGGTCTTTAAATTTATCTATATTTTCAGCCATTAGTTGCTTCCGGTGCTAGGGTCAGACTCTACTGAGAAATCATAATTAATACCGCCCATAGGGTAAAAATTTACAGTGAATAAAAAGCCGTTTACTTTTCTTGTGGCTGAACCATCGGTTGTAGTTACAGGCTCTATGTCTTTTTTGTATATAAGACCGTAGTTCCAACATTTTCTATGATGTAGCACGCCAACACTCCATGTCTTCGTATAATCCCGCTCAAGGTCATATTGCCAAGTGCCTGTTATTTTATACTGACGAGGTAAATTTATAGATGTAGAGCTAGTTAAATAGCTGTCTTTATCAGAATTTCCTTTTTTTAACATAGTATGCATAATGCTCGCACCAAATCTATCATTTGAGTATCTTGCTCCGCTTTGAAGCTTTTTAAAATCATTATCTACGTGAGAATACTCAAGCTTGTTGTAAAAAGATAAATTTTTAGTCGGATATAGTGCGATGGTATTTTTTAAATTTCCATACTCGTCTTCGCCGGTATAGTATCCTTGAGAAATGGTATGCCTTATAATTTTTCTGCCTTCTGAGTTGTAAAAATACTGAGTCGCATATGCTAAAAATTCATCTTTTGTTTTTTCTTGTGCTAAGAAATTTTCGTATTGGTTTTTAAGCCCTGCATATACGGTATCCGAGTAAATATACTCATCACTTAGATCACCCCTATTGTAGCCCTTTTTGATATACTCGACACCAAAATTTATAGCATGAAAGAAGTCATCATAAGGCTTAGCAAGGTCTGTGTGAAGCGCTAGTCTGTGATAATTATTTACATAAATATCGCTCTTGTCCTCGCTTAAATCAATCGCAGAGATTGCTTTTCTATTATAATCTATACGGCTTGCATAGAAATTTTCATAAAAAGAAAATGTCGCAGCTTCGTCAAATACCGGCAAGTGAAATGAAACAGGAACATTTAACTCATACTGAGTCGCCGTTACACCGATATAACGGTCGTATCTATGCGACTGAACATCAACAGAGTAAAGCAAATTTGGCAACACTAAAGTGTCGGTAAATTTATGATACTGAAGACTTGGTAGCTCTTGAAGGGTGGTTTTGTTTTCATATCTGCTACCTACTTTTTCAGTATCTATATAATACTTCGCGTAAGCTCCCAAAAAGTGCTTTTCATTTGCTATAAAATAGTTAAATTTAGAAGTCACCAACGAGTCAAAGTCGTCTTCTCTTCCCTTTAAATTTAAATAGTCTATGTCATTTAAATCAGTAGCATTTATCCACAAACCCTCTTGTAAAGGTGCGTCAGTTAGGTATTTTACAAGTTTATCGCGCTCATACTCAAAGCTAATACCTTTGTGAGTTTTGTTTTTTAGACTTAGCTCTTTTGTGTTTTTATTTGCCTCTCTTTCGCGGTAACTCTCACGGTCTCTAAAGGCTCCAAAGCTAAACTCTCCTCTTGAATCAGGCGAATCAACAAACCTAAACGAGCCATAAAGTCCGGCACCTCTTTTGGTGCGTATTTGCGGGTCAAGTTGCAAGTCCCACTCGTTATACGGGGCAAAATAAACAGGCTGTTTAAAATAAACCCCCTCGCCTGCACTATATCCCATATCAGGCGGCAAAAGTCCAGTTCTTCTAGTAGTATCTGTTGGAAATCCAAAATACGGAAGGTAAAACACCGGAGTATCGCCGACAAATGGTAGATCGACGGTAAAAACCGGGTTAAACATATGCAAAAATTTGCTTTCTTTATTTAACATGGCAGAGCTTGAAGATATACTCCAGTCCGGATCTTGCACATTACAACTTGATACTAAAGCTCTTTTTGTGCGGTAATACTCATCATCAGAGCTACTTTCGTCGCTCTTCATCCAGACTTCCATCTCTTTATCCATCATAAAAAGCGCTTCAAAACTACTTTCGTTGTTTTTTAGATTTATCTTTGCATAACTTGAGCGTGAAATTTCTCCAGCACCTTTCATCATGTTTACATTGCCAAAGAGTTCTATTATGGAATTATTTTGATCATAAATAGCACGGTCAGCCGTAACAAGGTATGTTTGAGAGTAGACAACAACGTTTTTTTCGGCAGTTATTACACCGGCTTCTTGGCTTACGTTATCGGCTAAAAGCTGGACATTTTGGATATCGGCAAAAGAATTTAAGCAGCAAGCTAATGTAAGCGGTAAAACTTTACGCAACATTTACTACGACCGTCTTTGCTAACTTATCATGCCATGTTTGACGAGCCGAGTTGCCAAATGCCCATACAAATCCAAGATAAAAAGACATCTCGCCAAACACTCTCATAGCCGCCCTTGAAAGACTAGCCGCCAAATTTGGCTTATCAAGGACATCAACATCTATGCAAATTATTTTCATCATGATTTTACCGATACTGGCACCATAATACCAAGTAAAAAATGTCTGGTATATTATCTTTAAAACCACCATCTGAAAGACAAGCGCCGAGGCCAATAAAACCGTCTCTTCATATGTGGTCACTTGCGCAAATTTATCCCAGTAAATCACCATAAACAAAATGCTTATAAGCACCTCATCTATGCAAAACGCATAAATTCGTCTTGCAAAACTTGCCAAAGAGATATTTTCTCGTTCAAGCTTTTGGATTATCGTATCTGCGCTCATCTAAGAGCCTGCCAAGCTATATCTTTGCGGTATTGCATGCCTTTAAATTCTACATTTTTACAAAGCTCATATGCCCTTTCTTGCGCATTTTTTATACTATCTCCAAGACCGACACAGACCAAAACGCGTCCACCACTGGCATAAATTTCACCATCTTCTTCACTAACTCCTGCATAAACTAAATGTGAATTTTCAGGAATTTGCTTAACGCTTATCTTTGCTTTTGGTGAATTTTTATAAGGGTAATTTTCGCTTGCTATCACAACACCGACAGCACATTGTGCTTTTAGCTTAACCGCTTCAAGCTTACCATTTGCTGCATTTAGTAAAATTTCACTCAAGTTTCCGTCTATTAAAGGCATTAATACTTCACACTCGGGATCGCCAAATCTCACATTAAATTCAAGCACATAAGGTTCATCTCCAACTACCATCACGCCTACAAAGAGCACTCCGCAAAAAGGTGCATCCTCGTTTTGCATACCTTTTAAAGTCGGTTTTACAACCTCATCCTCAAGACTTTTTATCAAATTTGCACTAGCCAATGGACTTGGGGCATATGCGCCCATTCCGCCGGTATTTGGACCTTTGTCGTTATCAAGAAGACGCTTATGATCTTGAGCCACAGGCAAGCTTACGAAATTTTCTCCATCACAAATAGCAAAAAAGCTTAATTCAAATCCGTCCAAATACTCCTCGACGACAATTCGTTTTCCAGCATCGCCAAAGCTATCTCCGCTAAGCATATCACTAACTGCGTCTTTTGCCTCATTGTAGGTTTGAGCGATAATAACGCCTTTACCCGCACATAGTCCATCAGCCTTAACGACAACAGGAAGCCCTAATGTGTCTATAAATTTAAATGCCTCTTCCTTGTTGTCCGTGTTTAGGTACTGCGCGGTTTTTATATTATTTTTAGCCAAAAAGTCCTTCATATATGCCTTACTACCCTCAAGTCTAGCCGCGGCCCTACTTGGTCCAAATACAGCCAGCCCATGTGCTTTAAACACATCTACTACGCCGGCACTAAGCGGGGCTTCAGGCCCTACTATGGTGAGGTCTATGGCATTATCTATGGCAAATTTGGCCAGTTGTTCAAAATCAGACATTAAGATATTTTCGCCGATTTTTGTAGTTGCGCCGTTACCGGGAGCAAAATAGATCTTTTCAACATTTGTTTCGCTTTGTAGTTTTAAACCGATGGCGTATTCTCTGCCACCGTTGCCAATGATAAGGATTTTCATGTCTTCTCCGTTTTAAAAACCCGAGTGAGCGTCGCATAAAAGAGTGGCCCAAAATTAAGCCAATCTTGCAAATAGATGACTGACAAACGGTTGCAACTTCTCGCACCCAATGTGCTCAAACGAAGCCACATCACAAGACAACCATACATCTTCGCTAATACAATAGTGTTGGACCCCGTTAAAATGCTTACTCGCTTCACTCAGGCTTAGAAATTATATAAAAAATTTACTTAAACTAACGTTTTGGCTATATTAATACATTCATTTACGCTTTGAAGCTGTGATATTTTTAAATTTTTAGCAAATTTAAGCTCGTTTGCGGTAGTTTTGCCGATAGCAACCGCCTTATAACTCTCGTCAAAGCCAAAATTTTTGATAAAATTTATAACAGCAGATGGAGCGGTAAAGATTATCACGCTACCGTTTGGCGGTCTCTGCTCATCCCTTAACGGCTTGTATAAATTTTCATAAGCTATGATCTGATCTATGCTAACGCCATCGTTTTTTAAAATTTCAAAGATATTTGAAGCGGTGGTTTTGGCTCTTAAAAAAACAACTTTTTTCGCAGCCAAAAACGGCAAAATTTCATGCGCAAATTCATTTCCGTGAGCATTTTTGGCAGTATAAATTTTATTAAAGCCAAACTCCATCGCGGCCTTACTTGTCGCCTTACCTATGGAGTAAATTTGCAAATTTTCAACTGGTAAAATTTCATTAAATTTTAAAGCATTTATGCTGTTTTTTGAAGTTATAATAAGAGCGTCGTAATTATTTAAATTTACATCAAATTTTAAAAAAGAAATTTCGTTTAAAACAAGTGTTTTAACACCTTCAAATTTTAAATCAGAACCGACTAGATAGATCATTTTCATCCTTTTGTCGGCTAATTTTAACGTATTTATTTAAATTTCTATAAATTTAGCTATCTTGCCTTTAAATATCCAAATTTATTTACCATCACGAACGATATAAGCACACCTAAAAAACACAAGCATATCACTATAGTCGTGCTGACAAATATATCTCCAAGCCCAACAAGTGGCGAAACTATACCACCTAGGAAAAACGGGCAAAAACCAAGCATAGCAGATGCCGAGCCCGCATACTCTCTGCCACAATTCATCGCAAGTGCCGAAGATGTCGGCAGTAAAAAGCCCGTAAAAAACATCTGGACAAAAAAGCAAGACACCACAAACCAAACATCAAGTCTTAACCCAAAAACCACGCTAAGATACACGCATGAAACAAAAAGTCCTATAACTCCGACATAAAGAGAGCGCCTTTCTTTAAGCTTGCTTGAGATACCGGCACCAACGCTTAAAGCAAAGCCGTTTGCACCAAAACAAAGTGCATACTCAACTTCACTAAGACCTATCCTTTCTCACTTTTTTCGTAAAAAATTTTCTCATTTTTCACCCAAACGTAAAAAATGAGAATTTCACCCCTCAAACTCCACATCAATCATATAGCTTGTAGCATTTGTATCCACGCGTTAAAACTGACAGTAACTTGCATTTAAAATGAC